>CAZGUL010000187.1:0-6299 GCA_964529055.1 uncultured Spirochaetaceae bacterium | reverse complement strand
TCTGCTCGTGGTTCTGGCGCTCGGCCAGGCGTTCGCGGGCGGCTCGTCCGAAACCGCCAAAGCGGCTCCGGCGAAGATCATCAAAATCTCGAACGGTCTGAACGAGCAGCATCCTGTTTTTCTCGCCTGTTTGGAGTTCGAGAAGTATGTGGAAGCGAAACTTCCCGGCAAGTACGACGTCCAGCCTTACGCCAACGCCCAGCTCGGAGACGATGTTCGCGCCACCGAAGGGGTCCGCATGGGCACCCTGGAAATGGTCATAACAACCGCGTCCCCCATCACCGGACTCGTACCGGAGTTCAACGTGTTCGATCTTCCCTTCATCATCACCAGCGAAAAAGGCGCCGACGCGATCTTCGACGGCCCGGTGGGCGCGAAGATTTCCGCCCTCCTCGAGCCGAAAGGACTGAAAAATCTCGCGTACATGGAAAACGGCTTCCGCCAGCTCACCAATTCCGTCCGCGAGGTGAAGACTCCCGAAGACCTGAAGGGAATGAAGGTCCGCACCATGCAGAACCCGATCCATCTCGCCGCCTGGCGGGCCCTCGGCGCGAATCCGACCCCGATGCCGTTCAGCGAAGTGTTCACCGCCATGCAGCAGAAGACCATCGACGGGCAGGAAAACCCCATCCCGACGATCTATCTCCAGAAGTTCTACGAGGTGCAGAAGTACACCACCCTGTCCGGACACATCTACAGCCCCTTCATCATGCTGATCAACAAGAAGCTGTTCGACTCCTTCCCGGCGGGCGACCAGAAAGTCTTCCTCGAAGGTGCCGCCATGGCTTCCAAGTTCGAACGGGCCGCGAACCGGAAAATGAATTCCGATTTCGTCACTGAACTCCGGAAACAAGGCATGACCGTTACCGTGCTCACCCCGGAACAGATCAAGGTTTTCCAGGATGCGACCAAGCCGGTCTACGACGAGTGGATTCCGAAAATCGGAAAGGAACTCGTCGCCGAATTCCAGGCTGCCGTCGCCGCCGCGAAATAACAATGGAATCTTCGGAACGGCGGAACCGTTTTCGCCGTTCCGGTTATGTCTCTTATGAGATAAAAATCATTTTTAAGGAGGAATCGGAATGAAAAAATATCTGATTCTTGTAACCGTCCTTCTGACTGTGTTGTCGCTGGCCGTGTTCGCCGGCGGATCCTCCGAGAAAAGCGCCGCGGCCGCGAAACCGGCGGTGGTGATCAAGATCTCGAATGGAATCAACGAATCCCATCCGACCTATCTCGCCTGCAAGGAATTCGAAAAACTCGTAGAGTCGAAGCTTCCCGGCAAGTACGATGTGCAGGTTTACGCCAACGCCCAGCTCGGCGACGACGTACGGGCCACCGAAGGGGTGCGCATGGGAACCCTCGAAATGGTCGCCACCTCCGCCTCTCCGTTGACCGGCCTGGTCCCGGAATTCAACGTCTTCGACCTTCCGTTCATCGTTACGAGCTTCAAAGCGGCCGACGCCGTGTACGACGGCCCCGTGGGCGCGAAGATCGCCGGCCTGCTGGAGCCCAAGGGCATCAAGCTTCTGGCCTACTACGAAAACGGTTTCCGCCAGCTCACCAACTCCGTGCGGGAAGTGAAGACCCCCGAGGACCTGAAGGGGATGAAGGTCCGCACCATGCAGAACCCGATCCATCTTTCCGCCTGGCGGGCCCTCGGCGCCAACCCGACCCCGATGCCGTTCAGCGAAGTCTTCACCGCCATGCAGCAGAAGACCATCGACGGACAGGAAAATCCCATTCCGACGATTTTTCTTTCCAAGTTTTACGAAGTGCAGAAGTTCGTGACCCTTTCGGGACATGTATACGGTCCTCACATTCTTCTCATCAACAAGAAGCTTTTCGACAGTTTCCCCGCGGATGACCAGAAAACCATCATCGAAGCCGCCAAGGCTTCCGCGAAATTCCAGCGGGAAACGAACCGCAAAATGGACTCCGATTTCGTAGCGGAACTCAAGAAGAACGGCATGAACGTTACCGTCCTCACCCCGGAGCAGGTCAAGGTGTTCCAGGATGCCACCAAGGCCGTGTACGACGAATGGATCCCGAAGATCGGCAAGGAGCTCGTCGCCGAGTTCCAGGCCGCCGTCGCGAACGCGAAATAACAACCCACCGTGCGGAGTTCCTCCGGGGGCTCCGCCGGTATTTTCCGCCGCGGGAGGCCGGGACGGGATTCCCGGGTTCCCGCCGCAGAAAACACTCATCAAGGAGAAGCTTTATGCGGTTGAAGAAGAAGGTTGCGCTGATCACCGGGGCCGCACAGGGGCTCGGCGCGGAGATCGCCCGCAGGTACGCGGCCGAGGGTGCGACGGTGTTCGTCTGCGATCTGAAGGAAGATCTCGGCCGGGAGACCGCCGCGGAAATCGAAAAAACCGGGGGAAAGGCTTTCTTTCAGCCCCTCGACGTCACCAGCGAGGAAAGCTGGATAAAGGCCGTCGCGGTGGTGTCCGAAAAATGCGGGCGCCTCGACGTGCTGGTCAACAACGCGGGCATCAACATCCGGGAACCCATCGAGGAGATGAAGGTCGAAAACCTGGACACAATGCTCGCGGTCAACGTCAAGGGACCGTTTCTCGGCATCAAGCACGCGATCCCCGTCATGCGGAAGCAGGGCGGCGGCAGCATCGTCAACATGTCGTCCATCTGCGGCATCGTGGGGCACAAATACACCACCGAGGCCTACACCGTCACGAAGGGGGCGGTCACCCTGATGACGAAGAGCGTCGGCGTACGCTACGCGAAGGACAACATCCGTTGCAATTCCATCCACCCCAGCACGGTGGACACGCCGCTGATGCAGGTCGTGTTCAAGGATCCGAAGAAGAAGGAAGAGCGCCTGGGCGAGGTGCCGCTGGGCAGGCTCGCGACGGCGGGGGACGTGGCGAACGCGGCCCTGTACCTGGCCTCGGACGAGGCGTCCTTCCTGAACGGCGCTTCGCTGCCCGTCGACGGCGGCCTGACGGCCTACTGAAAGGAGCGGCGATTGACGGGGATCATCGACGTCCGCAGCGACACGGTGACGCAGCCGACTCCCGCGATGCGTGAGGCCATGAAGGCCGCAGTCGTGGGAGACGACATCCTGCGCGACGATCCGACGGTGATCCGGCTCGAGGAACTCGCCGCCGGGTTGCTCGGCAAGGAGGCGGCGCTCTTCACCGTGTCCGGAACGATGAGCAACGAAATCGCCGTGATGGTCTACTGCCGCCCCGGGGACGAGGTCGTCGTCCTCGAGGATTCCCACATCTACAATCTGGAAACCGGCGCCCTCGCGGCGCTGTCCGGCACCCAGGCCCGGCCGGTGCCGGACATGTGCGGCGTTTACGACACCGCCGCCCTCGCGGAAAGGCTTGGCGTGGAAGGCGTCCAGCGGCCGCGGGTGTCCCTGGTCTGCGTGGAAAACAGTTTCCACCTCAACAGGGGTCTCGCCGTTCCCGCCGCCGCCTTCGGGGAAACCCGGAAAATCGCCCGTTCCCGGGGTGTCCCCGTCTTTCTCGACGGGGCGCGCATCTTCAACGCGGCCGCCGCCCTGAAGACGGACGCGGCCTCCCTGGCCGCCGTGTGCGACTCCGTCGCGGTCTGCCTGACGAAGGGCCTCGCCGCCCCTTTCGGGTCCATCCTCGCGGGAAACAGGGATTTCATCGACGAGGCCCGCAGGATGAAACAGCGCCTCGGCGGCGGTTTCCGCCAGGCCGGCGTCGTCGCCGCCCCCGCCATAACGGCCCTGGAAACGATGATCCGCCGCCTGCCCGGGGACCATGAAAACGCGGAGTTTCTCCGCCGCGGCCTGGAAAGGCTCGGGATCGCCGTGGACCGGGGCGGGGTCCTCACGAACATCGTGCTGGCGGACCCCTCCGGCGTCGGAATAACGGCGGAGGCCTTCGCCGCGGGGCTCCTCGCGGGCGGCGTGAAGGTGAAGGTCTGCTCCGCCCGCACCGTGCGCATGGTGGCGCACAACGACCTTGACCGGGACGGCTGCTCTTACATTCTCGATCGCGTCAAGATGCTCCTGTAACATGGTTTCTCCGGACCGAACGGGAGCGGAACGCCGCCCGCGGGTCCGTAATTCGTATTCGGAGGTTACCCATGAAAAGCACGTCCCTGATCCTGAAATTGCTGATTGGAATCGCGGCGGGGCTCCTTATCGGGCTTTTCGCCGGCGATTACGCCGCGACGAAATGGCTGCTCAGCGTGGTGGTTTTCGCGAACGCGCTTCTGAAGGACCTGATCCAGTTCTTTCTGCCCCTCATCATGGTCAGCTTCGTCGCGGTGGGCATCGCGGAAATGGGAAAGCAGGCGGGCCGTCTCCTTAAGGTGACGGTGGGGCTTTCCTACGTGTACACGGTCGTCGCGTGCGCCCTCGGCGCGGCGGTCATCCTTCTGTTCTTCGCCGTGTTTCCCGAAATGAGCGCGGCCGGAATAGAGGCCATCAAACCGAAGAAGCTCCCCCCGAACATCATCAACATCCAGATACCCTTTCCGCTGGCTCCGTCGCTGATAACGTCCATGCTGCTGGGATTCGTGCTCGGGATCGGCATGACGATGACGAAGTCCGAAGCCCTGATGAACCTGCTGAAGGAAGTCCGGGACATCTCCGGCATCATGATCCGGAAGGTCATAATACCGATCGTGCCGGTCTACATCAGCACCGTGTTCGCGAAGATCTCCTACGCCGGCGACATCTGGCCCAAGATCAAGGTCCTTGCGGCGATGCTCGTCATCATCGTGGCCCTGCAGTGGATATGGCTCCTGATACAGTACTCTTTCGCCGGGGCCTACGCGAAGAAGAACCCCTTCCCGGTTTTCAAGACCATGTTTCCCGCTTACCTCACGGCCTTCGGCACCACTTCCAGCGCGCTGACCATGCCGGTGTCCCTCGCCCGGGGAAAACTGATCCCGGGAATGAACGAGAAAATCGCGAATTTCGTTTTTCCCCTCTGCTCGCAGACCCATCTCTCCGGCTCGGGCATGACGATAACCATCAGCGCCATCACCGTGGCGGTCCTGACCATGGGCGGGGCGCCGAACTTCCTGAACCTCGCCATCTTCATCCTGCTGCTCAGCGTGATCGAGGTCGGGGCGGTGGGCGTTCCGGGCGGGTCCATCATGGCGGCGTGGCCCCTTCTTGTCGGCATGCTGGGATTCACCGAGGCGGCCATGGGCCTCATGTTCGCCCTGTTCCTGATCCAGGATTCCTTCGGCACCGCCGCGAACATCACGGGAGACGCGTCGATAGCGATGATCGTCAACAGGATGTTCCCGGAAGGCGGGGAATGACACTCATCGGGGCGGGCGAAAGTGTTCGCCCGCCGTTTGTTTCGATGATCAGTCAATCGACGCGTGGTATTCCTGAAGAGACTTCAGTTCCGTCTTTTCTTCGCGGAACATCTTGATTCCCGCCGCCGCGGCCTTCGCGGCCGCGGTGGTGGTTATGTACGGTATGTTGCACTGTATCGCGGTTTTCCTTATCTCGGAATCGTCGTATTCGCTGGATGATCCGTGCGGCGTGTTCACCAGGAGATGAACGCTCCCGTTCTTGATTTCGTCGATTATGTTCGGCCTTCCCTCGTGGATTTTCTTGACCGTTTCACATTCGATGCCGTGATCGCGCAGGAAAGCGGCGGTCCCTTCCGTTGCGACCATCTTGAAGCCGAGGCTGTTAAAAGCCTCCACGGCAGGAAGCGCCGCCTGTCTGTCCCTCTTCGCGATGGTGATGAGCACCCGGCCCGAAACCGGAAGCGGCTGCTGGACCGCTTCCTGCGCCTTGAAGAAGGCGAGGGGAAACGAGCTCGAAAGGGAAAGAACCTCTCCGGTGGAACGCATTTCGGGTCCGAGAACGGGGTCGACTTCCGGGAACATGTTGAAGGGGAATACCGATTCCTTCACACCGAAGTGTTTCAACCTCATCTCCCGGAGATTCATGCCGGAGAGGCTTTCACCGAGCGCGAGGCGGGTCGCGGTTTTTACCATGGAAAAGCCGCAGACCTTGGAGACGATCGGAACGGTCCTCGATGCCCTGGGGTTCGCTTCGAGTATGTAGACCCTGCCTTCATGTATGGCGTACTGGATGTTCATGAGCCCCACAACGCCGAAACGCACAGCAATGCGCCTTGTGAAGTCCTTCATGGTTTCGATCTGCTCCCGCGGTATGATCACGGGGGGGATTACGCAGGCGGAGTCCCCGGAGTGGATTCCCGCGAACTCTATGTGCTGCATGATCGACGGGACAAACGCCTCCTTCCCGTCGGAAACCGCGTCCGCCTCCGCCTCGATCGCGTTTTCGAGAAAGCTGTCGACGA
>CAZGUL010000186.1:0-6317 GCA_964529055.1 uncultured Spirochaetaceae bacterium | reverse complement strand
AAGCCGTCATATCCAGGGTGATGGGACCGCCGCATTCCGGGCATTCATACTTTTCTTCCAATTCGCCTTCCGCTTCCGGGACCGCCTGTTCCTGATCTTCTGGAAGCGTCGGTGGGGCTTCTTCCTCGATGATTTCAACATTATTCGCGATGATCGTGCGGATCGCTGTAATGTCCTCCGGGGTGATGCCTTCCATGGCTGAAAAATCGTCGTTCGTCAGGACGACCAGGTCTTCGATGAGTTCGATGTTGTTGTTTTTCAGGATGGTGACAAGCCGCTCGGAGATGTCCGGCAGTTCGCTGATGAGGGTGATTTCCTCCTCCCCTTCGTCCATGTCGTTGAAGAGGGCAGACACGGCCCTCTTCGAAGCGGCGGCAATGTCCATCTCCGAGAACTGGGTTTCCGTCTTCACGTCGATATTCCAGTCCACGAGGCGGTTGGCGAGCCGCACATTCAGCCCCTGCTTTCCGATCGCGAGGGACAGCTGGGAATCCGGAACCACCGCGAGGACCTGTCTTTTCCCCTCGTCGAGAATGACGATCTGGGAGACTTCCGCCGGAGACAGGGCGTTCTTGATGAACGTGCGGGGGTCGTTGTCGTATTTCAGGATGTCGATTTTCTCGCCTTCCATTTCCCGTACAACCGCCTGTATCCGGACGCCTTTCAGGCCGACGCAGGCTCCCACGGGATCCACGTCCTCCCTCGTCGAATAAACGGCGAGTTTGGTCCTGTATCCCGGTTCGCGGACGATCTTGAAAATTTCCACCGTCTTGTCGTATACCTCGGGTACCTCGAGTTCGAATATCCTTTTCACGAAATCCGTGTGTGTCCGGGTGAGAACGATCTGCAGTCCCGTCGGTGTCTTGTTGACTTCGTAGATCATCGCCTTTATGCGGTCGTTCGGCCGGTAGGTCTCCCGGGGCGACTGGTATTTCTTCGGAAGGATGCCCTCGGTTTTCCCGAGATCGACGAAGATGTTGCCGTTCCTCTCCCTCTGGTAATACCCGATGATCATTTCCCCGACCTTGTCCTTGAACTCGGAGTAGAGAGTGTCTTTCTGGATTTCCCGCAGGGTCTGCCGGGCCCGCTGCTTCGCGGATTGTACGGCGACTCTGTCGAATTCCCGGGGGTTTATTTCGATGAGAAGCTCGTCCCCGATTTCACAGTCTTCGTTGAGCTCCAGAGCCTCGGACAGGCTTATCTCCGTTACGGGGTCCTCCAGCTCGTCGTCCTCCACGATTTTTTTCTTCGCGAAAACGGTGACGTCGGTTTCTTCCTCGTTGAACCTTACGACGGCGTTTTCGGAAGTTCCGAATTTTCTTTTATAGGCCGCAAGCAGAAAATCTTCTATGGTTTTCAGTACCAGCTCTTCGGCTATACCTTTATCCTGTACGAGCATTCGTATCGCATCCGCCAATTCAGACGCCATGGCTTATCGTACCTCCTGTGTATAATCGAGTTTCGCTTTCTTTATGTCAGCATAAGAAAGAAAAACCTTTTCCTTTCCCGTATCCAGATGCAATCCGTCACCCGAAACCCCGGCGACGACGCCTCCGATCCAGTCGGCCCGGTCTCTGGTGAGGACCCGTATTCCCCTGCCCAGGAAGATGCCGAATTCCCGTTTGTCCTTCAGGACCCTTTCCATGCCGGGGGATGAAACCTCGATGTGAACATCGGGATTCCCCGCGATCATCTGTATCCTGGGCCGGATCGTCTTCAGGATGTCCGAACAGGAGTCAAGATCAACTCCCGAAGACCTGTACACCACCGCGTAGACCTGCGCGCCGTTTTTGGTTTTCATCGAGCGCAGTTCCACCAGGTCGAAACCCATTCCTTTAATGATGGGTTCCACATCCCCGAAAATCTCCTCGGTAAGAGCGTCGGGCATCATCGCGCACCGCCTGTGTAGGAAAAAATACGCGGGTACAAAAAAAGAGTCGACCGCTCGACTCTTCCCTCCTGAAGAACATGATTCATCCTGGTAAAAGGTATCAAATAGAATCGTTGATGTCAAGCCTGTCGTCGTCAATCGATGGCGATGGTCAGAACGAAAACATTTTTCACTCCCATCGTCTTGAGGACCGCGGCGCATTCGTTCGCCGTCGCGCCCGTGGTGAAAACGTCGTCGAGCAGCACGACCCGCTCCGGCACCCGGAAGCCCGCCGGCATCCGGGGCAGTATGACGCCCCGCAGGTTAGCCTCCCGGTCGACCCTGTTCAGGGTTTTCTGCTCCCTGCTCCCGCCGGCCCGCCGGAGGAGCCGGGCGTAGGGAAAACCGTATCGGCGCTTCAGGATGCGGCACAGGAGAAGCACCTGATCGAATCCCCTTCCGGCCCGGGATTCCCTGCGGCAGGGAACGGGAACCAGCAGGGCCGGCTCCTGCCGTGCCATGAGAAAATCCGCCAGAAACCCGCAGAAAAAACCCGCCATGGCCGGTATCCCGTCGCCCTTGTATGCCGCGACGGAACGCGCGACTTTCGGGTCTGCATAGAGAAAAAGCGAGAAGTTCGCGTCGAAAACGCGCTTCCGTCCCCGGCATTCCATGCAGATTTCCCGTTCGGAAACGAGCGGCATCGAGCATACGCGGCACCGGGGGCCCTCCTCCCGCGCGAAACCGGCCGCGCAGTCCGCGCAGACGGGATAGGGGCCCCTCCTGGTCCGGAAGGTGATGTAATTCCCGCAGAGAACACACCTCTCGGGAAAAAGGAAATCCAGAAGGAGGTGGGCTGTTTTTCCTGTATCCATGCAGTTTCCCGTATGTATTACATGCGGAAATCCGCACGCCGCTTCGCACGGGGGGCGTTTTTTTTCAATCCCCCTCAGGATGTTCCGACAGGAGAATCCTTTTCCACCGGGCGATGAAGTTGAGGGCGTCCAGCGGGGTGTTTTTATCCACCGGGTAGGAACGTATTTCCTGCTCCAGAATTTCCCGGCTGGAGAAAAGGTCCCGCTGTTTTTCCTGCTTCTTTTTCCGAGCTTCCCCCTTCGGCGGGACGCCCTCGTTCTTTTCGATCACGTCTTCCAGGATACGGGCAGCCCTCGCGAGGACGCTTCCGGGGAGACCGGCGAGTTTCGCGACATGGATGCCGTACGAATTGTTCGACGGTCCCTCCACGACTTTCTTCAGAAAAACGATTTCGCCCCCGTCCTCCCGGATCGCCATGGACAGGTTGGATAGACTCGGGTGTTCCAGCACCGTCAGCTCGTGATAATGGGTGGCGAAGAGGGTCTTGCAGCGGACGGTGTCGAGAAGGTGTTCCGAGACCGCCCACGCGATGGAAAGACCGTCGTTCGTGCTGGTCCCCCGGCCGACTTCGTCCATGATGACCAGGCTGCGCTTTGTCGCGGACCGGAGGATGTTTGCGGTTTCGTTCATTTCCACGAGAAACGTGGACTCGCCGCGGGCGAGATTGTCCTGCGCGCCGACCCTGCAGAAAATCCTGTCCACCATGCCGACTCGCGCCTCCCGGGCAGGAATAAAAGAACCCATCTGCGCCATGATGACGATGAGGGCCGTCTGGCGGAGATACGTGGATTTTCCCGCCATGTTCGGCCCGGTGATCAGCGCGAAGGACGTGCCGCCCGACTCCAGCAACAGCGAATTGGGAATGAAATCCCCGGGGGGCAGGTGCATCTCCACGACGGGATGCCGGCCGTCGACGATGTGGATGATATCGCCGGAGTCGACGACGGGTTTGACGAAACCATGCACGGTTGCTGCCTGCGCAAGAGACTGCAGAGCGTCGGCGCGGGCGAGAAAACCGCTCATTTCCAGAAGTTCCCGCAGCGCGGCCTTCGCCCTGCTCCGCACCTCGAGAAAGAGCTCCTTCTCCCGGTCCACGATGGTGTCCGAGGTGGTCGTCAGAAGGGTTTCCAGTTCGATGAGCCTTTCGGTGGTGAAGCGCTCCCCGCCGACAAGGGACTGCCGCCGGATGAAATGGGGCGGCACGGAACCGGCGAAAGACTTCGTGACCTCCAGGAAATATCCGATGATCTTGTTGTACCGTATCCTCAGGGACGGAATGCGGGAGATGCCTTTTTCCTGCTCCAGGTAGTCGTCCAGAACTTTTTTCCGGTTCGTCTGCAGGTTCCGGAGTTCGTCGAGTTTTTCGTCGTAACCGCTTTTTATCAGGTTCCCTTCCGTCAGCACCGCGGCGGGCATCTCGCTGAGGGACCGCTCAAGAAGGGCTTCGATATCCGCGAGGACCGCCCGCGCCTCCGGCCCCAGTGAGAGCCGCCCCTCCGACAATCCGGCGGTTAATTCCGCCGCCGCCGCGCCTTCCCGGAGGGACTGCTTTACCGCCAGAAGGTCCTTAGCTCCGGCCTTGTCGAGGGCTATCCGGGCCGTCAGCCTTTCCAGATCGAAAACATCGGCCAGCCGCGACCGCAGGCGGGACAGGCCTCCCTGGTCGTGATACAGCCGTCCGACCAGGTCCAGACGGGAGGTGACAGCGGAAGGATCGATCAGGGGCTCAAGAATCCACCGCCGCAGGAGACGGGACCCCATCGCGGTTTTCGTATGGTTCAGCACGGCCAGAAGCGTATATTTATCGCTGCCGTCCTGCAGGTTTCGTACGAGTTCCAGATTCCGGAGCGTCGATTCGTCCAGCGCGAGAAAGTCCCGGTCGGAGTATTTCGTAAAATTTCTGATGTGGGACAAAACGTTTTTTGCGTTGTCTTCCAGGTATTCGACCAGGGCGCCCGTGGCTGTCAGCGCGGGATCGTCGGATTCGCATCCGAAACCCTTCAGGCCGGCGACGCCGAAAAGTTTCGTCAATCTGCGGAAAGCGTCGTCCCGGTCGAAACTCCAGTCCGGAAGGGCTGTGATCGCCAGGTCCTTGCGTCCGGTCACGATTTTATTTATGTCCCCGTCCTCGTTCAGCAGGGATTCCTGAACGAGGATTTCCCGGGGATCGAGCCTGCTCATTTCCCGCTTCAGGCTTTCCAGCCTGTTTTCCGGAGGTATCCAGGTGGCCATGAAGTCCCCGGTGGAAAGGTCCACGGCGCCGAACGACAGGCCCCGTCCCGCCGCGGCGAGCGACGCCAGGTAATTGTTTTCCCCCCGATCCAGAAAATCCTCGTCCACCACCGTGCCGGGGGTGATGATCTCCACGACTTCCCTGTCCGCGATCCCCTTTCCGTCCCGGGGCATTCTGACCTGCTCGCAGACGGCGATCTTTTTTCCCGCTTTGAGAAGTTTTTCGATGTAGCCGTGGGACGCGTGGTACGGTATCCCGCACATGGGAACGCCGTTCCTCCGCGTCAGCGTGAGCCCCAGGATGGCGCTCGCCTCCTTCGCGTCCTGCTGGAACATTTCGTAGAAATCGCCGAGACGGAAAAACAGGACCGCGTCTTTATGAAGCTGCTTGATCCGCGTATATTGGGACATCATCGGGGTTGTATTCGCCATACCCCCAGGATTATAGTGGAAGAAGAGGAAGCATGGAAGAAGCCTAGTTATTAGGCCGCGGAGAAAACGAGATTTTCCTGAAAGCCCGCGGACACATCACGGCGCGCCACTGTCCAGCCCTGCGGGACCGGACCGGGGACCTGGAAAACGGGGAAGGCGTCCCGCGGGATTTTTTCGTCGATCTGTCGGAATGCGATTATATGGACTCGACCTTCATCGGCGTTCTTGCGGGGATCAACAAGAGGCTCAGGAAAGGCGGGAAACGCCTGAGTCTCGTTGCCCCCCGTGAGGAGTGCGTGAAGCTTCTCCGCGGTCTGGGAGTGTATTCCCTATTCGGTGTTATCGACGCGGCATCCGCTCCGGTGCCCGGTCCCCTGGAGAGGCTCTCCGCCGGCGAGGACACCTCCGCGGAGCTTCTGCTCCGGGCTCACGAGGAGCTCATGGAGCTTTCTCCGGAGAACCGGAAAAGGTTCGAGGTCCTTCAGGGAATCCTGCGGGCCAAAATCCGCGGGTCCGGAAACGAATGAAGGATCACCTGCCCGCGCTCTGCAGGAGCCGGGCGATGACGAGTTCCGTGATGTCCACCTGACGGCTCCACCACACCAGGTTCGGATCGCTGCTCTTCAGAATGACATTGTAGCCCTGGTCTTCCGCGACGAAGGCGATGGCCTTCTGGAGTTCGCCCAGGAACGACGAGGATTCGGACAGCTTGTTCCTCCTCTCCTGGAGCTGCGCGTTCTTTATCCGGAAATAATCCCGGAGGTAATTGGTTTTGTTGTAAATTTCCTCGTCCAGCCGGAGCGCTGCGGCACTGTCGCCCGTATTCTCGGCCATGAGTTTTCTTTCCCGGAGCTGGTTGATTTCCGCGGAAATCCCGTTTATCTCGGCCTGCAGTTTCGCGGTGAGG
>CAZGUL010000185.1:0-6333 GCA_964529055.1 uncultured Spirochaetaceae bacterium | reverse complement strand
GGGGGAATGAAAAAACGCCGCATACTGCTCTGCCTGATACTCGCCTTTATTCTCGCGCCTCCCGGGGCCTTCGCCCAGGCCGGCGGCGGGACCGCACCCCTGACGGTGCCTTTCGTGGACCTGACGATCCGGCAGCCGGGATCGAATCAGGAGGTTGCGTTTTCGCTCCAGCTCCTGCTTCTGCTGGCCGTCCTCAGCCTGGCGCCGTCGCTGGTCATCATCATGACGTCCTTCCTGCGGATTTCCATCGTGCTGGACTTCGTGAAAAGGGCCCTGTCCCTGCAGCAGGTTCCTCCGAACCAGGTCATCCTGGGAATCGCCCTTTTCCTGACGGTATTCATCATGTGGCCCACCTTCAACCAGATCTATACCGAAGCCTACGTGCCCTTTTCCGAGGGCCGGATGAACATCGAACAGGCGTACCGGGGAACGGAGGGGCCCCTGCGGATTTTCATGTACCGGCAGATGGAGGGCGACCCGGACAACATCCGGCTTTTCATGCGGCTTTCCGGCCTGCCGCGGCCCAACACGCTGGCGGACGTGCCGACCCGGGTGCTGATACCCGCCTTCATCCTGCACGAGATGACGGTGGCTTTTCAGATCGGCATCCTTCTGTTCATACCCTTCATCATCATCGACATGGTTGTGGCCTCCACTCTGATGTCCATGGGAATGATCATGCTTCCCCCGGTGATGATCTCCATGCCGTTCAAGCTCATCCTGTTCGTGCTGGTGGACGGCTGGGGGCTCCTGACGGAGCAGATCGTGGCGAGTTTCCGGTAGAGGAGGATTTTTGTGAGTCTGGGTTATGCGGTTTACCTTTTGCGGAGCGGGGTTTTTCAGATACTGATCCTTTCCGCCCCGGTGCTGCTCATCGGTCTGATTGTGGGGCTGGTGGTTTCGATCCTGCAGGCCACAACGTCGATCCAGGAGCAGACGCTGACCTTCGTCCCGAAGATCGCGGCGATCCTGCTGTCCCTCGTTTTTTTCGGTCCGTGGATTTTCGCGAGTCTTGCGCAGTACACGGTTCAGCTTTTTCAGCAGATTCCCCAGGTGGTGAGGTAACCGGTGCTGACAACCCTGGTCGCGGACGCACAGCTTTTTTTCCTCATATTCGCCCGCGTCGTCGCCCTCGTCGAGACGGCACCGCTCCTGTCGTCCGATGCCACGCCGCAGATCGCGAAGATCGGCCTGGGCTTTTTCGCCGCGTTCGCCGTGTTCCCCTGGGTGCAGGCGGCGGGCTACCCCATCCCCGAATTCGGCCTTGCATACGCTCTTCTCGTCGCCGGGGAGGCACTGGTCGGGATCGCCATGGGATTTTTCCTGACCATGATCTACTCCGGTTTCCAGCTGGCCGGCCAGTACTATTCCCTGCAGATGGGGTTCGGCGCGTCGGAGGTCTTCGATCCCCTGGCGCAGATCGAAATTCCGATCATGGGCCAGTTTCTGAACCTGGTCGCGATGCTTATTTTCCTCATCGTCGGAGGTTTCCAGAAGATTTTCCTTGCCGGGGTTTTCCGCTCCTTTCAGGCCATGAAGGCGGTGGACCTGGTGATCCACCGGGACTCCATCGTGAGGATGGTCCTTTCCGGAATGGCCCGGCTCTTCGAGCAGAGCCTGGTCATCTCCTTCCCGATCCTGGGCACCCTGTTTCTGGTGTCCGTCGCGATGGGCCTTCTCGCGAAGGCGGCCCCGCAGATGAACCTGCTGATGCTGGGCTTTCCCCTTTCCATCGCGACGGCCTTCCTCGTGCTTTTCCTGACCCTGCCGCTCCTTGCGGAAGTCTTCTCCGCCGTCATCGATTACAGCTTCGAGGAAATTTTCCGGCTCTTGTCCTTCATCGAGGAGGCCCGGCGATGACCGCCTTGGAGCGTTACCGGGAAATCGAGTTTCGCGCCCTCAGCCGGCCCGCCCTCGCGGGAATGCACCTGCAGTGGTTCGCCGCGGAGGACGAGGGCCGCACCGAGGAGCCGACGGAGCACAAGATCCGCAAGGCCCGGGAGGATGGAAAGGTCGCGAAGTCGATGGAGGTTTCCTCCGCCATCGTGCTTCTCTTCGCCGTGGTCACCATCGCCGCGCTGGGCCCCTACTATGTGAGGACCTTGCGGGGCATGATGATCTTCTTCCTGCACAGGGCGGGCGACCGGGGAGTCGTCACGGACGGCACTCTTTTTCCCGCCTTCCTGAGCTACTTCACCCGGCTGGTCCTGCCGGTGGCGATCGTTTCCCTGATCGCCGCGGTCCTCGGAAACGTGATGCAGTTCGGTTTTCTTTTCACGGCCAAACCGCTGACCCCGGACTTCAACCGGATCGTTCCGAATTTCACCCGCTTCGTCCAGCGGTCAATCCTGTCCACCGAGGCGCTGTTCAACCTCTTCAAATCGGTGTTCAAGGTCCTCGTCATCGGCCTTATCGCCTTCCTGAACATCCGCATGGATTTCGGAAGGATCATGAGCATGATGCGCGGTCCCTTTCTGCAGGCCTGCGGAGGCATCGCCGGGACGGCTTTCCGCATTCTGCTGGAATCGGCGTTGGTGCTGCTTTTCCTGTCCCTGTTCGATTACCTGTTCCAGAAAAGGCTGCACATCGAGTCCCTGAAGATGTCGAGGCAGGAGGTCATCGAGGAGAGGAAAACCTACGAAGGGGACCCCCTTGTGCGAAGCAGGCTCCGCCAGCGGATGCGGGAGCTTCTTTCCCGGGACATGGTCCGTACCGTTCCGCAGGCCGATGTGGTCGTCACCAACCCGACCCATTTCGCGGTGGCTCTGGAGTACAAGACCGAGGCGATGGAGGCCCCGATGGTCACCGCGAAGGGGCAGGACCACATCGCGGCAAACATCAAGAGAATAGCGATCGAGAACGACGTGCCGATCGTGGAGAACAAGCCGCTGGCGCGGGCGCTCTACGCGGAAGTGGAAATGGGTGACGTCATCCCGGTGAAGTATTACGAGGCCGTTGCGGCCGTCCTGCGGCAGGTGTACGCCATGAACGACAAGAAGCGCAGGGTCGGGTAGGAAGAGGAGGAAAGCGGTGGCTGACGTGGGAACCATATTCAATAACGCCTTTCTCCGGCAGAAGAGCGACGCTCTCGTGGCGGTGGGCGTGGTGATCATCGTCATGATGCTGATCATCCCGCTGCCCACGTTCCTGCTCGACACGCTGATGGCCTTCAACCTGGTGCTGAGTCTTCTCATCATTCTCATCACCCTGTACACGTCCCGGGCCCTGGATTTCTCGGTTTTCCCGACCATGCTGCTGGTTACCACGGTTTTCGGTCTCGCTCTTAACGTGTCATCCACCCGGCTCATCCTGGCACAGGGCCACAAGTTCGACGGAAGGATCATCAGGGCCTTCGCGAGCTTCGTCGTCGGATCGAAGGGGTCCGAGGGCCTCGTAATCGGGTTCATCATCTTCATCATCATCGTCGCCGTGCAGTTCATCGTCATCACCAAGGGCGCCACCCGCGTCGCGGAAGTGGCGGCGCGTTTCACTCTGGACGCCCTGCCGGGAAAGCAGATGGCCATCGAGGCGGAATACAATTCCGGCGCCATCACCGAGGAGGAGTCCAGCAGAAAGAAAAGCGATCTGCAGAAGGAAGTCGATTTTTACGGGGCCATGGACGGAGCGTCGAAATTCGTTTCCGGCAACGTCAAGGTCGGTCTCCTGATCACGGCCATCAACCTGATCGGCGGCATGGTGGTGGGCATGTCGATCCACGGCGAAAACTGGCGGACCGCGGTGGACACGTATTTTTCCCTCACCATCGGCGACGGTCTGGTTTCCCAGTTCCCGGCCCTGCTGGTGTCCACCGCGACGGGCCTGATCGTCACCCGGGCCGTCTCGGACGGGTCCTTCGGCTCAGACGTGACGCGACAGTTTTCCCGGCAGTCACGGATCTACTGGATCGCGTCGATCTTCCTGTTCATCCTCGGGTTCCTGCCCGGCTTTCCCTGGTACGTGCTCCTGCCGATGGCGGTGCTGACGGGTTTCTTCGCCTACACGCTGTCCCGCCGGGAACTTCAGCCTGTCGAAGGTGCCGCGGGGGCCGGAGGCAGGGCGGCGGGACGGGAGGCGCCGGCGGAAATATCCCCCGTGGTGCCCCTGGATCCGCTGTCCCTCGAGCTCGGGTACGGCCTTATCCCCCTGGTGGACAAGGACCAGGGGGCCGAGCTGCTGGACCGGGTCACCCGCATCAGAAAGGAGGCGGCCCTGGACATCGGTCTCGTCGTTCCGCGGATACGGATCATCGACAACATGAAGCTGGAGCCCTCGGAATACTGCCTGAAAATCAAGGGTGTCGAGGTCGGCCGCGGGGCGCTGCGGCTGGGGCATTACCTGGCGATAAACCCCGGCGGCATCCGGGAGGAGGTCGAAGGCGAGGCGACGACGGACCCCGCCTTCGGGCTTCCCGCCCTGTGGATAGCTGAGGAGCTGCGCGAGCGGGCGGAACGCATCGGCTACACCGTCGTGGACCCTCCGTCCATCATCGCGACCCACCTGACGGAAGTCATCAAGAAGCACGCATCGGAAATTCTCGGCCGGCAGGAGCTGCAGGCGATCCTGGACACCCTGAAGCGGGACTATCCCAGCGTCGTCGAGGACGTGCAGAAGAACCTGTCCCTGGGGGACATCCAGAAAACCCTGCAGAACCTGCTGCGGGAGAGGGTTTCCATCCGCAACATGGTCGCCATCCTGGAAACCCTGGCGGACTACGGGGCCGTGACGAAGGAAACGAGCTTTCTGACGGAAAAGGTGCGCCAGGCCCTTTCCCGCCAGATCTGCCTCCAGTACGCCGACGACGCCAAGGTCCTGCGGGTCTTCACCCTGTCCGCCCGGCTGGAGCAGGCCATCATCGATTCCCGTGTCGAGACCGCGGGCGGCCTCGTGGCGGCGCTGAAGCCGGAAACCCACCGGCGGTGGATCAACGCCCTGGCGAACAAACTGCGGGCCGTCCAGGAGGGGGGCTACTTCCCCATCGTTCTGTGTTCTGAAGCGGCGCGCCCCCTGGTGCGCGCATCCACCGCCCGGGATTTTCCCGATCTGGTGGTGCTGTCGGTGCCGGAAATCATACCGGAAATGAAGATTGAATCCCTTGGCGAAATAAAGCTGGAAGGATAGGAAAGATGCAGTATTTTACGGAACAGGCGGAATCTCACCGGGAAGCCCTGGACAAGATCCGCCTGAAGTACGGCGACCAGGCGAAGATACTCACCCACCGTACCGTGCGGCTCGGGGGGGTTCTCGGGTTCTTCACCCGGGAAGGGGTCGAAATCACCGGCTACCTTTCGAGTGACGGAGGACGCAAACGGGTCCTCGACCTGGAGGAGGAGAAGAAAAAGATCCTCTCCGTCATTCCGCCGCCCGCCGCGAAGCAGGACGGCGCCACCCTCCAGCAGGTTCTGAAGGAAGTCCAGTCCCTGCGGGAAAAACTCGAAACGGGCCCCGCTCCCTCCGGGGCGGAGATGCATCCCTCGATCCGGAAGATCGCGGACCTCCTTCTGGAGAACGATTTCACGCCCGGTTACATCCGCGGCATCGAGGAGCGGCTCAGGAAGGATTTTTCGCTGGAGGACCTGGAGAATTTCGACACCGTCCAGGACGCGGTTGTGGACTGGATCGGTGAATCCGTGGCGGTCTACAGGGAGAAGAAGGCCGCGGGGCCGAAGGTCTTCATCCTGGTCGGCCCCACCGGGGTCGGGAAAACGACCACCATCGCGAAGCTGTCCGCCATGTACGGCGTCAGCGCCGCCCGTCCCAAGCAGGTCAGGATCCTCACCATCGACAATTACCGGATCGGCGCCAAGGAACAGATCGAGACCTACGGCGACATCATGGGCATCCCCGTCGCCTGCGTGGAAACATTCCAGGATTTCAAGAAGTACCTCGCCCTGTACGGGGACGCCGACATGGTTTTCGTCGACACCATCGGAAAAAGCCCTCGGGACTTCGTGAAGCTCGCGGAAATGAAGGAACTCCTGGAAGCGGCCTCCGGCCGGGCCGGCGTGCATCTGGCCGTCAGCGCCACCACCAAGACGAACGACATCCTTGACATCATGCAGCAGTTCGAACCGTTCGGCTATGAATCGGTCATCGTGACAAAGCTCGACGAAACGGCGCGGGTCGGCAACATCATCAGCGTGCTCGCGGAAAAGAGAAAGTGCCTGTCGTATCTGACCGACGGGCAGAGGGTTCCCCAGGACATCGAGCCGGCCACCGCGGCCCGGCTTCTTCTCAGGCTTCAGGGGCTTCGTGTGCGAAGGGACCATGTGGAAAAGAAATTCGGCCGGCAGGCCGAGGAAAAGACCGCGTAAGGAGCTATTCGATGGCGGATCA
>CAZGUL010000184.1:0-6333 GCA_964529055.1 uncultured Spirochaetaceae bacterium | reverse complement strand
GCGCGGGGGCGTGGATTGAAGCCAATTTTTAAGGACTATTCACCTAAGCGGACCTTCCGGAAAATGCAATGGCATTCAATATATACGCCGGGTATGCCGATACATTAATTGCATAAAGTGGGCGCTCCCGGCGGAATAATGGCGGAAGATGCGGCATTTTATGTCTGACAGATGAAAAAGATGGTAAAGAAAAAAGTGTGCCTGCTGGGGCAATTCGGAGTCGGTAAAACCAGTCTCATCGAAAAATTCGTGTTCAACATATTCTCCGAAAAATACCTTTCCACCATCGGCGTGAAGGTGGACAAGAAGGAAATCACCCTGGAGGACGGGAGGCAGATGGTCCTGATGATCTGGGACCTGGCCGGCCAGGAGGACGACAGCCCTCCCCCGGAATCCTACCTGCAGGGCATGTCCGGCTATCTTCTGGTGGCCGACGGCACGCGGCCGGAGACCCTGGACGCGGTCCGCAGGATCCACGGGAAAATCGGCGGGTTGTATCCGGAAATTCCCTTCGAACTTCTGATCAACAAGAGGGACCTCACCGACGCCTGGAAGGTGACGTCCCGCGATTACGCGGATTTTTCCCGCACCGGAGTGGATGTATTTATCACCAGCGCCAGGAACGGGACCGCCGTGGAGGACGCCTTCCTGGGACTGGCCGAAGCCATGTTCGGACCGGAGAAGGAAGGCCATGAGCGCTGACGCGCGCTACGGCCGGCTGGACGGCAGGGAAAGGCGGAATCTGAAGGAACTGGAGAAGCGGCTGTCGGGCGCCGTCATCACTCCCCGGGCGGTGGGCGACACCCTGCCCGAGGCGGTGCTCTCGGACAACACGAACCAGCAGAAACTGTCAAAATCCATGGTGGACGTAACCGAGCAGGCCATCGCCCTGTCCGTTCAGGAGAATCCGCAGGCCCTGTCCACCGCCCTTTTCCCCATAATCGGCTCCGCGATCCGCAAGGCCATCAACAGGCTGCTGTCGGAAACGATGGTCCGGATGAACGCCGGGCTGGAAAAGACCTTTTCCCTGCGGCGCATCGCCTGGAGATTCGAGGCATGGAGAAAGGGCGTTCCCTTCATGGAAATCGTCCTGCGAAACACCCTCGCGTTCCGGGTGGAGCATGTCTTTCTGATACACCGCCGGACGGGCATCCTGCTGCACGACCTGTCGCTCCCGCAGACCCTGATGGCCGACAAGGACATGGTCGCCTCCATGCTGACGGTGGTGCAGAATTACATCCGGGACTCCCTGAAACTCCAGCGGAAGAGCGACACCATGCAGAGCCTGACCGCCGGCGATTATTCGTTCATCGTGGAGGACGGTCCCCTGGCCATCCTGGCGCTCATCGTCCGCGGAACTCCCGATCCCTCCCTCCGGGAAATCGCGCAGGACGCCCTGGAGACCGTTCACCTCAGGATGGCCAGGGAGCTTTCCGAATACTCCGGCGACACCGGAGCCTTCACCGAGGCCGAAACGTACATGCGTCCCTGCCTGGTAAGCCGCGACAAGGACGGAGGCCGAAAAATTCCGGTCTACTCGCTCATCGCCTTGGCCGTCGTTCTCGCGGCCGTCGGTTTTTTCGCGGTCCGGGGGCTGCTTCGCGGGCGGGAGCGGGACGCCTTCGTAGAAAGGCTGCGCGCCGCGCCGGGAATCGTCGTGACCGACGTCGCGAGGCGCGGCGGCGGGGTTGTCGTCGAAATCCTGCGGGACATCCACGCGGACGATCCGTCGGGGTACGCTCCCGACGGCGTTTCCGTCATCGCCCGGGAATTCCTTTCCCTGGAACCGGAATTCGTCCTCCGGAGGCTTGAACTCGTTCTCCAGCCCCCGCCGTCGGTGGGCCTGCGGTACGAAAAAGGCGTCCTGTACGCGAACGGGCCCGCCCCCGACGAATGGGTCCGCGGCCGCCTGCCCCTGGCCTACGCCGCGGGCGGGGTGAGCGAGGTGCGGTACTCCCGGGAACCGGTGGAAAAAGTCCTGCCGGAGCAGCTCCGGGCGCTGGCGGCGGAGCTTTCCTCCCGCACGGTCCTGTTCGAGAAGGATTCGGTGGCGCTGCTTCCGGGCCAGGAAGCCCTGCTGGAAAACATCCGGGTCCTGATCCACCGCATCGTCGAATCGTCCCGGGGAACGGAGTTCACCCCCCGCATCGAGATTGTCGGACACGCGGCGGGGACGGTCCAGGACGACGAGAGCGTCCGGGTAAGCACCGCGCGGGCGCTGAAGGCGGAGGAAATCTTTTCGGCCCTCGACGCGAAGCTGAAGGACTACATGTTCCCCCGCGGCGCCGGATCGGCCGAACCGGTTGTCCCGGAAATCCTTCCGGAGGACAAGGCCAAAAACCGGAGCGTCACGTTCCGAGCAGTCTTCCGCTGAAGATCCAGCCCATGTTCTCCGCCTCGCCCTGGGGAATGCCGAACCTGCCGGCCAGGATGTCCTTCAGAAACCGTGAAACATTGTGCTCCGTGTCGGGCCCGGCGGGAAAGAAATAGGCGAACTGGTACGCCTGCGGATCCAGCACCCGGACCCGGGCCCCGGCCCTGATTTTTCCCGCCGCCATCGTGACCGAATACCGGGGATAATAGTAGCAATCCGGCTCCGGCTTGTCGAAGGCGGCGAACGGTATCAGCACGGGAGCCTGCTCGTCCGGCGAAACGACGCAGAACATCCGGGGCTCCCCGGAGTCGATGGAAACCCCCAGGCCGCTGTACGCGAGAACCGTGGAGCCGGTTTTTTCCTCCCCCTCGAACCGGCTCGCGCCGTCGCCGTCGGGGGAATGGTAATACAGCAGGACGCCCGGCTCTTCGGGCGGCGTGTCGGGCCGGTAATAGCCGAACAGAGGAAAACCGAATCCCCTTTTGACGAAGGAGCTTCCCAGGTTGCGGGGTATCATGCCGGTTTTCTTCAGTTCCGGCGGGGAGACGTCCAGGAGTCCGTTCAGGTACCGGAGCATGCCGGAAATTTCCTCCGCCGCGTCCCCGTCCCTGCGCAGGTACCCGTCCTGGAGCATGATCGCGTGGGCCCTGACGACCGAAAGAACGCGGAGCAGTTTTTCCCTCCGGGGGTCCCCGGCAAAGTCGAGCAGCGATTCGTATTCACCGGTATCGAACAGAATGCCGTGGAAACGGAGGACCGAGGCGATGCGCCCCGCGTAAAATTCCGCGGATTTTCCGTCCCCGGACATCAGGCGAATTCCGGCACCAGCATCTCGACTCCGTCGGGTTCGAGGCGCAGGCGGACGATGTCGTCCAGCACGTCGAAAAACGCCTCAACCAGCGACGGATCGAAGACTGTGCCGCTCCCCTTTTTGATGGTCTCCGCCGAGCGGTCCAGGCTCCACGCCTCCTTGTAGGGACGGCGGGACATCAGGGCGTCGAAGACGTCGGCTATGGCGCAGATCCTGCTCATGATCGGGATGTTCTCCCCCCGCAGTCCTTCCGGATAACCGCGGCCGTTCCATTTTTCGTGATGGTACAGGGCGATCTGCCGGGCCAGACGAAACAGAATGAAGTCGTCCTGGTCCAGAAGCCGGGCCCCCATGACGGTGTGGTTCTCCATCACAGCCCTCTCCTCCCGGGTCAGGGACCCGGGCTTCAGCAGGATGGCGTCGGGGATCCCGATCTTGACCACGTCGTGCAGGAGGCTGGCGTGAAAGAGCATCTCCCGGTCTTCCGCGGACAGTCCCGCCCTCTTTCCGAGGAGGACGCACGAGCGGCCGATGCGGTAGATGTGGTCGCCCGTGTCCACGTCCCGGTATTCCGCGGCCCGCGCGAGCTTCGTGATGACCGCCAGGCGGGAGTCCTGCAGTTCCCGGGTGCGCAGCCGCACCTTCGACTCCAGGTCGTGGTTCTGGGTGCGGATGATTTCCAGAAGCCGGTTGAGGTCGCTGTTTTTTTCGGCCAGGGTCCGGCCCATGAGGTCGAGTTTTTCGTTCGCCGCCTGCAGCTCCCGGTTCTGCTTTTCCAGGTCCTGCTTCAGCAGGGTGATCTCGTTGTTCCTCTGGGTCACCTTCCGCTGCGTTTCCATCGCCGGGGTCTGGTCCTCCAGAACAACCAGCGCCGGAAACCTGCCGTCCGCGACGGAGAAAACGCACAGGTCGAAATAAAACCTTCCGTCCTCCGGCGCCGCGTCCCGCCCGACCGCGGGAAGCCTGAATTCTCCCGCACCGTCTTTCGCGATGGCCAGGATATCCTTCTCCCGACCCACGACTTCGAAGAAGACCTCCGCCGCGGGAACGGGCTTGTCCGGGAACGGCAGACGGAGGTAGGCCCAGAATTCCGGTTCCGTGGGATGGAGCAGGCCCTCCGCGTCGAGGTGTTCGTAGAGTATTTTGAAGCGCTTCAGCAGTTCCTTCATCCGCACCTCAAGATATCACGAATCCGCGGGAATTCACAGAAAGAGCGGGGGGCGGAGTTCCGCTTATGATTTCATGCGAGATGCCGGGATATTTCCGTCAGGAACTGATCTCCGTAGGCTTCAAGCTTATGCCCTCCGACTCCGGATATTTCGAGAAGGTCGGCCCTCGACCGCGGCAGAGCGGCGCACATCTCCCGCAGGGTGCGGTCGGAAAAAATGATGTACGGCGGCAGGTTTTTTTCCGCCGCTATTTCCAGGCGCAGGATTCGGAGGCGCTCGAAAAGCCCCTCGTTTACGGCTCCGCCCCCGGGGCTCCTTCCCGCGGGGCCGGATTTCCTCCGCACGGCGGGACGCTTCTCCTCCCTTCGCAGCGCCTCGAAAGGCTCGCGGCCGTACAGCACCTCCCGCCCCTTCCCCGTAAGCGCCAGGGCGCCGAACCGCTCTTCGTCCTGCGCGAGGCAGCCCGCGGCGAGAAGCTCCCCGAGGACGCCCCGCCAATGGGTCTTGCTTTTTCCCTTGCCGACCCCGAAGGTTTTCAGCCCGTCGTGGGCGTATCTTCGAATCTTCTCGGTATTCGCTCCGGTGACGATATCGACGATGTGGGCCGCCCCGAAACGTTCTCCGGAGCGGAGGACCGCCGACAGCAGCATCCGGGCGTCCTCCGACGCGTCGACCTTTTCGGCCCGGCCTGTACAGACGTCGCAGCCGCCGCAGTCTCCCGGGTGGGGCTCGTCGAAGTATTCGAGGAGCTGTTTGCGCCGGCAGACATTGACGGAGGCGTAATCCGCCATTCGCCGGAGCCGGCCGAGGGCGCGCCCCCGCTCCTCCTCGTCGTCCATCCGGTCGATGAACCAGCGGATCCGCGCGAGGTCGCCCGGACCGTACAACAGGAGACAGCGGGAATCCAGGCCGTCCCGGCCCGCCCGGCCCGTTTCCTGGTAGTAGCCTTCCATGCTCTTCGGCATGTCGGCGTGCACGACGAAACGAATGTTCGATTTGTCGATGCCCATGCCGAAGGCTATCGTCGCGACGATGACCCGTATCTCGTCGCGGTTGAACATCTCCTGGTGCTTTTCCCGGACCTCCGCCGGCAGACCCGCATGATACGGCAGGGCCTTCACCCCCTTCGAAGCGAGGTAGGCCGCCGTTTTCTCGACGTCGGCTCGGGAGGTGCGGTACACGATGCCCGATTCCCCGGGGCGGTCCCGCAGAAAGGCGAGGATCTGCGGGTCGGCCTTTTCCTTGGGCGCCACCTCATAAAAAAGCTCGGGACGGTCGAAGGAGGCGCGGACGATGAAGGGGTCCTTCAATTTCAGCAGCCGGAGGATATCCTCCTGAACCCGCCGCGTGGCGGTCGCCGTGAAGCCGGCGATGCGCGCCTCGGGGAAAAGGCGGCGGATCCCGCTCAATTCGAGGTAGTCCGGCCGGAAGTCGTGCCCCCATTCGGAAAGGCAGTGAGCCTCGTCGACGGCGAAAAAACAGGCCCCGAACGCCTTCAGCTTTTCGGCGAATCCCGGAATCCGGAAACGTTCGGGGGATATATAGAGCAGTTTGATTCCGCCGGCCGCGAGCTCGCGATACACAGCCGCCGCGTCTCCCGTTTCCAGCGTGCTGTTCAAAAACGCCGCGGGAAGTCCCTGCTCCCGGGCGGCGTCCACCTGATCCTTCATCAGCGCGACGAGCGGACTCACGACGACGGTCAGACCCGGCAGCAGCAGGGCCGGCAGCTGATAGCAGACCGACTTGCCGCCCCCGGTGGGCATGGCCGCGAAGACGTCCCGGCCGGACAGGATGGCGGTGATGATCTCTTCCTGGTTCGGCCGGAACGCGGCGAACCCGAAAACGTCGTGGAGGGCTTTCCGGATGTTCTTCATCGCCCCGCATGATACGGCAGCGCGGCCGCCTTGGACAGCCTGTCCCGCGGAGATGTTGCCGCTCACGGTTCGAGGCGTCCGATCTCGCCCGCCGCCGCCCTGTGT
>CAZGUL010000183.1:0-6338 GCA_964529055.1 uncultured Spirochaetaceae bacterium | reverse complement strand
ACGATAAAAAACTGAATACGAGGAGCATGTATGGTGAAACTCGCTGTCATCACGTCATTTCTGGGCAAAACGAAGGACAGGTTCCACGAATATAACGAAGCGAAGACGCTGGAGGACAAGTTCCGGATGCTGACGTCCATCGAAGGCGCGTCCGGCGTGGAAGTCGTTTACCCCTACGAGGTGGAAAAGCCCGAAGTCACGAAGGCCCTGGCGAAAAAATACAAGATCGGTTTCGCGGCGATCAACGTCAACGTCAAGGCGGAGCCGGAATTCCGCAACGGCGGACTCTCCTCCCCGGACAAGGCCGTGCGGGCCAAGGCGGTCCGGTTCATCAAGGAAGCGAAGGATTTCGCGGAAAAATGCGGGGCCGACAAGGTGACCTGCTGTCCCCTGGGCGACGGGTACGAGTTCAGCTTCCAGAGCGATTACGCGGTGATGTGGAAACGCCTGGCCGACACCTTCGGGGAGGCGGCGGAATACAAGAAAAACATCCCCCTCTTCATCGAATACAAACCCAGCGAAACCCGGGGTTCCTGCTTCATCGACTCCGCCGCGAAGACCCTGCTCCTCATCAAGGATATCGGGATCAAGGAAATGGGCGTGACAATCGATTTCGGCCATTCCATGTACGGCGGCTACAATCCCGCGGAGGAAGTGGCCCTCACGGCCGAGAGCGGGCAGCCCTATTACATCCACATCAACGACAACGACGCGAAGTGGGACTGGGACTATTTCTGCGGCACCAAGCACCTGCTCGAATACGCGGAATTCCTGTTCTACCTGAAAAAATACGGATACAAGGACTACCTCACCTCAGACACGTCCCCGACCCGCTGGGACATCAAGGGGACCTTCGAAGCGAACAACCGCATCACGGTCAAACTGTGGAATCTTCTCGACGAGCTGAACGGGAAAGGTTTCAAAAAGCTCATCGGCGGAAAGGACTACCTCGTGACGTGGAAATTCATCGAAGAGAATCTTTTCAGGCTGAAATAATCAGACGGAGGCGGAAAATGCAGGATGTGGAAAACAGGATACGGGAAGCGGTAAACGCAGTCCGCATGGTGGACACCCACGAGCATCTCTTCTCCGAAGAGGAGCGAACCCGGGCGGCCGTCGATTTCGGGTACCTCTTTCCCCACTATGCCTCCAGCGACCTGGTCTCGGCGGGGATGAAGCCGGCTTTCCTGGAATCGGTCCGCAGTTCCGCCTGGCCCGTCATGGCCGAAAGGATTTCCCGCATCGGCTGGATCCGAAAACTGCCGCCTCTCGCCCCGCCTCCGTCCCCCGCGCTTTCCCTCCGGCAGCGGTGGGAGGGGTTCGCTCCGCACTGGCAGAACATCCGCAACACCGGCTACGGGCTCTGCCTGCGCATCGCCGTCCGCGACATTTTCGGCGTTCCCGACCTGGACGCCGGCACCTTCGAGAAACTGTCCGAAGCCATCGCGGCGTCGGCGCGGCCCGGCTGGTACCGTCATGTTCTGAAGGACAAGGCGGGCATCGAAATCAGCATCCAGGACGACTACCGGACCGACGTGGACCGCGAGTTCTTCGCGCCGGCGGTGCGGCTGGAGCATTTCGCCTGCGCCGGTTCCCGGGGAGAAATCCGGCTCCTCGAGGCCGACACGGACACATCGATCCACGCCCTCGAAGACCTCGTCGCGGCCATGAAGAAGGCGCTGGACAGGTACATCGCGGAAGGGGCCGCATGCGTCAAAATCGGGATCGCCTACCGCAGGAGCCTGGAATTCCGCAAGACCTCCCGTTCCGAGGCGGACACGGTTTTCACGAGAATATTCCGTCACCTCGGGGAGGGCCTTTCGTGGGAGGAGGCCCGGCCGCTGCAGGATTTCATGTTTCACGAAATCGTCCGGGCGGCGGCGGAGCGGGGCATTCCGATCCAGATCCACACGGGGCTCCAGGAGGGAAACGGCAACATCCTGGCCAATTCCAACCCTCTTCTGCTGCCGAACCTCTTCCTGGAATACCCGAACGCCAGGTTCGACGTTTTCCACGGGGGCTACCCGTTCATGGGGGAACTCCTGTCCCTGGCGAAGAATTTTCCGGGTGTCCACCCCGACCTGGCCTGGCTGTACATCATTTCCCCCACGGCGGCGGAAAACTTCCTGCACCAGGCGCTGGAGATGGTCCCGGTCAACAAAATTCTCGCCTTCGGAGGGGATTTCATCATACCCGAGGGTGCCTACGGCCATGCGGTCATGGCGCGGCAGGTCGTAAGCCGCGTTCTGGCCGCGAAGGTGCGGGACGGATATTTTTCGGAGGAAGACGCGGTCGAGACGGCTCGGATGATCCTGCGCGGTAACGCCGCGAAGCTTTTCGGCCTGAAACTGGTCTGACCGCCGGGCGGTCGGCCGCAACCGGTGCGGCCGCCGCGCCGCGGAAACCCGCCGCCCTACCGCCGGGCCGGCCGCGGGTCAATCCATGTGAGATCCGCCGTTGACGTCGATTTCCTCGCCGGTTATGTACGCGGCCTCGTCGGACGCGAGGTAGCAGACCGCCGCGGCGATTTCCCCGGGTTTCGCCATCCTGCGGCAGGGAATGTCCGCAGTCATCTTCGCCTGGGTATCGACATCCTCGAGTCCGCCGCGGATGTCAGTCGCCACCAGGCCGGGGGCCACCGCGTTGATCGTGATGCCTCCGGGCGCGACTTCCCGGCTCAGGGCCTTGCCGAAGGCGAGAATGCCGGCCTTTGCCGCCGAGTAATGGGCGCCGCCGAAAACGCCGCCCCCGCGCTTGCCGGAAACCGAACTCATGTTGACGATGCGCCCGTACTTTCTTTCCAGCATCGAAGGCAGTACGGCCTTGGAAAAGAGGAAGGTGCTTTTCAGGTTGACGCCGATGACCCTGTCCCAGTCGGCTTCGCTGATGTCCAGGACCTTCACCGGCTGGGTGATTCCCGCGTTGTTCACCAGGATGTCGATTTTGCCGAACTTCGCCAGGGTCTGCCTGACAACCTCTTTCACTTCCCCCTCGTTCACCACGTCGCACTTGTACGCATCCGTCCTGACTCCCAGGGCGGCCGCTTCTTTGGCGGTTTCCTTCGCCCCCTCCAGATTGAGGTCGCAGATCACGACGTCCGCCCCCTGTTCGGCCAGGGCCAGGGCGATTGAACGTCCTATGCCGCGCCGGGAACCGGCGCCCGTCACGATGGCCGTCCGGCCTTTCAGACTAAAAAGCATTTTTTTCTCCTTGCGTATTATTTCGGAAACACCAGTCCCGGCAGGTACGTGACCAGGGACGGAATGTACGTTATCAGCGCCAGCGTGATGACCAGCGGAATGATGAACGGCAGGATCGAGACACAGAGCTTTTCCAGCTTAACGTTCGCGATCTTGCTGGTAACGAAAAGGCTCATCCCCACCGGCGGCGTTATGAGACCGATCATAAGATTCAGCACCAGGACGACCCCGATGTGCAGCGGATCCAGGTTCAGGGCCGCGATGATCGGCATCAGAACCGGCACGACGATGATCAGGACCGACAGGGCCTCCATGAACGTTCCGAGAAACAGAAAAAACACGTTGAAAATCAGCAGGAAAATCCAGGCCGGCCAGTTCGCCGCGCTCACGATCTTCGCCAGCTGGGCGGGAATACCGTAAATCGCGATGAGCCACGCGAAGGCCGCCGCTCCCGCGATGATGAACAGGATAGTCGAGGTGGTCACCAGGGAATTGAAAATGATTTCCCGCAGACGCTGCCAGTTCAGTTCCCGGTACACAACAAGGTCCAGAAAAAGGGCGTACACGACCGCCACGCCCGCCGCCTCGGTGGGTGTGAAAATGCCGCCCATGATGCCGCCGATGATGATCGCCGGCGTCAGGATGGGAAGGAAAGCCGAAACGAAGGAGGACCCCGCGTGCTTCAGGCTGAACCGGTCGAGCCGCGGGTAGTTCCGCTTCACCGAAATGATGTAGACGAGAAGCATCGTCGTCAGACCCATCAAAAGGCCGGGGACGAACCCGCCGATGAACAGCTTGCCGACACTTACCTCGGCCGCGACGGCGAAGACGACCATCGGTATGCTGGGAGGGATGATCGGCCCTATCGTCGAGGATGCGGCAGTCACGGCCGCCGAAAACTCGTCGTCGAAGCCTTTTTCCTTCATGGCCTTCATCTCGATGGCGCCCAGGCCCCCCGCGTCGGCCACCGCGGAGCCGGACATGCCGGCGAAAATGATCGACGAAACCACGTTCGCGTGGGCGAGTCCGCCGGGAATGCGACCCACCAGGGCGTTCGCGAAATCGAAGATTTTCGTCGTGATGCCCCCGGAGTTCATGAGCTCGCCGGCGATGATGAAAAACGGTATGGAGAGGAGGATGTAGCTGGTGAGCCCGCTCACCATCGTGTGGAACACCGTTTCCAGCGGGAAGCGGCCCTGAAGAAAAACCGCCGCGAAGGAGGACATTCCCAGGGAAATCCCGATCGGCACGGAAACGAACAGGAACAGAAGAAAAACGACAACCAGAACGGCACCCATCCTACACCCCCTCCTTCCCGGCGCCGCCGGGACCGGCCTTCAGGTCCTCAAGAAGCAGTTCCAGGTTGAACAGGAACATGGGAATGAACCCCCCGGGAAGCGCCGCGTACAGGAAACCCACCGGCACGTCGATGGTCTGAAAATTCTGGGAAAGGGTCCTCAGGACGACCTTGCAGCCGAAATACACGCCCAGGACGATGAATGCGAGAATGAGAACATCCTTGATGATGATGACCGCGTAACGGCCTTTCCCGGGCAGCTTGTTGAGGAACATGTCAAAGAGGATGTGCCCCTTTGTCCGGGCCGCCGCGGCCCCGCCGAGAAACGCCGTCCAGACGAGCATCAGGATGGAGATTTCATACGCCCAGTCCAGATTGATTTTCAGGACATACCGGGTGATCACCCCCGCGAAAGTGAGAGCGATGAGAGCGAGGCCCGTGAATATGAGGATCTCCTTGATCGCCCGGTACAAAACCGCGTTGACGCGGCCGAGAACGCTGTTGGTCATACGGTATTCCTTATGCGCAAGGAAGGCCGTCCCGCCCTGCGGCGGAGCGGCCCCCGGGATCCCCGGCCCCTCCGCCGGAAATGCGGACGGGTCCGGAGAATCGGTTAAAGGCTAGTTCTTGGATACGACGTCGAGAACCTTGGCCATGAATTCCTTGCCGAACGTGGGTTCGAACTCGTCGTACACCGACTTTGTGGCCGCCCTCAGGGCCGGAACGTCCGCCTGGTTCTTTTTCATGCCCTTCGATTCCAGGTCCGCGATCAGATCGTTGTTGAGCTTGGTGTTCATTTCGCGGTGTATCGCGGCGTGCTTCAAGGCCGCGTCTTTCATCAGTTTCTGGTCCGCGGCGGAGAGCTTGCCGTAGACGGCCTCGGAAATGATCATCGGGCAGGACTCGTACTTGTGGTTGGACAGGGAGATGAATTTCTGGACTTCGTAAAGCTTCGCCGAGTGGATGTTGACCGCCGGGTTTTCCTGGCCGTCGAAGACGCCCTGGGAAAGGGCCATCGGCAGTTCCCCGAAGGCCAGCGGAGCGGGGCTCGCGCCGAGGGCGCGGAAAATGGCCAGGGTTATCTTGTCTTCCGGGGTGCGGATCTTCAAACCTTTCAGGTCTTCCGGTTTGTAGATCGGGCGGACGTTGTTGGTGATGTGGCGGAAGCCGTTGTCCCAGTAGGAAAGAACCCGGAAACCCTTCGGGATGAGCTCCTTGGAGATATCCTCGCCGATTTCGCCGTCCAGGACCGCGTACGTCTGCTTTGGGGTGGCGAACAGGAAGGGCATGCCGATCATCAGCAGCTTCTGGTTGTAGCCGGCAATGGGGCCCTGGGAGTTGATGCTCAGGTCCAGCGTGCCCAGGGAGACTTTCTCGGCCATCTGCCGGTCGCTTCCCAGGCTCTCGGAGGGATGCACCTGGACGGTGATCCTGCCGCCCGTCTGCGCCTTGATGTAGTCGGCGAACTGCAGCGCAACGATGTGCCGGGGGTTGCTCGTCGCCGCCCCGTGGCCGAGGTTGAAGCTTACCGGCTTGTCGGACGCTTCCTTGCCGCCTCCGGCGAACGCGAGGGCGCCGGCCGTCAGAAGGACGACAAGAACGAAAACGATTTTTTTCTTCATTTTTTCCTCCTAATCAATTTGCCTGTGTAGGTTGTGTGTGCTATAATATCCTACAACTGGACGTATGTCAAATGATTTTTATGATGGGTTTATTGACTTGCGGGATGCATCGGCGGTATCGTGAAAAAGTTCCGTCGTGGAACATCCCATGATGGCAGCCGTTCGGTAACACGGAGGAAACAATGGCGGTTCTTTTGAACAAGATCAGCAAGGCGAATG
>CAZGUL010000182.1:0-6385 GCA_964529055.1 uncultured Spirochaetaceae bacterium | reverse complement strand
CCGCACCGTAAATGCCGCCGTCCCGCCCAGGGGCGCCACGGGAGATGCAGGCTGCGATCCCGAAAGCGAGAACCCTTCTCCGCTCACGCTCACCGGGGCGGCCCCCGTCAGCTCCAGCGCCGCCCGCCCCAGGTTCCTGATCGTAAACACCACGTCCGTGTGGTCCCCATAGATGACCGTCCCGAAATCATGGCTTCCCGTCCCGCTCGCGATCTCCGCCGCCCCGATAAGCACTTGAATCTCCGGGAACGCCGTGTTCGTCACCGTGATGTCGTACGGGTTTTCGTCCGGGTCGTCACTGTACACCGCGATCTGGGCCGACTTGCTCCCCGCGGAATCCAGCAGGAGCCTTACCGTAAAGGTCGTTTCCCCGTCCGGGGCTATCGACAAATTCCCCGGCGGAACATGGAGGCTGAAAAGGGCAGCGTCGGTCCCGCTGAAAACAACAGGGTCCGTTTCCCGCAGGTTGAGCGCGGCGCCTCCCGTGTTTTTTATCGTGAAGACCACATCCCTCGGGACGCCTTCGACCGCGTCGGCGAAGGCGTCGCTGGCCCCCCCGTCGGGAATCAGTATCGCGCCTTCCCGAATTTCGATGTCCGGCTCGTCCCGCCGGTTGTACTCAGCCACCCTGTCCTTCACGTCTTCCAGCAGATCGGTCTCCAGCGGCATCGGGCAGGACAGAAAAAGTCCGGCCAGAACCGAAGCGGCCAGAACGGCTGCCATGACGAAAACGACGGAACGCGGGCCGCCGGCGGAGAATTTTGTCCGGTTCATGATTTTCATTCCTCCGCCCAGACCAGGGCCGGACCCGCGCCGGTATCCGAGGCCCGTCCCGCCGCGCCGGCAGCGTCACCCAGGTACGCGTGCCGCTCCGCGAGCGGCCCGTCCACCCGCGCCAGCTTTTCGTAGGCGACGCGGGACTCCGCCTGCCGCCCCGTGTCACGGTTCGACAGGGACAGTCCCAAAAGGATCCTCGGATCGTCGGGGGCCTTCCGGGCCGCCCGCTCGAAGAAATCCCTTGCCGGAGCCGGCCGTCCACGGAGCAGGGCGAGATTGCCCAGATTGATCAGGGCGGGAAGGAATTCGCCCGCGGAGGCCTTCACGAACTCGGCCTCGGCCTCATCGTTCCGGCCATACTGGGCGTAGAGGATCCCCAGCCGGTTCCGCGTCGACGGATCCCCTCCCGTCCTCCGGAGGGTTTCCTCCAGACGGGCGATCCGGGGCGAAATTTCACGGTCCACGAACAACGCGACTTCCCTGCGGAATGCCGCGGCCGTTTGATTCCTGTCGGGGAGCGCCGCCCCGGGGGCCGTTCCCGGCAGGCCCACGGGCTCGTAGGTCTTCCACGCCTGATGAACGGGGAAGAAACCGGCGGTGCCCCGGGAGGATGCGTTCTTCCACTGTTTGACGCCTTCCGCCCATGCCTTCAGGAAACCGCCTTTCCGCACGGTCGTCTCCACGGGAATCCAGGCCTGGCCCGCTTCCGAAATGATATCGCCGGAGCCTCCAAAAGCCCGGGCGGCCTCCTCAGGCCTCAGCCCGGTGGAGAACGCCATCAGGATATGCCCGGGCACCGTGACGAAGGCGGTTTCCACACCCACCGCCTCCAGCAGGGCCGCGAAGAGGACGGAAAGATCGTCGCAGTCCCCCGCCTTGTACCCCAGGGTCTGGCGGGGAAACTGCAGGTAGTCCACCAGACTCTTGTCCTTGGAGAACTCGACGAACGGCGTCTTCGGATCGACCACATACGAAAGGCCGTAGAGCTCCATGGCGGTGAAAATTCCCATGGCCATTGTCATGTTCGTGTTGAGGGCTTCAGGCGCGTTTTCCCGCACCAGGCCGGCGGGGTCCTTCGCCGCGGCGAGCACCGCCGGGTCCTTGGCGGTCACGAAGGCCGCGGCCTTCCGGTCGTCGTCCCAGGTCATCGCGTTGCGGTCCATGACGCGGACCGTCACGGTCCGCCTGTCCCTGTACAGCTCGCCGCCCATCCGGTATTCCAGCGACAGTTCCGCGGCGATCTTCGTCGCCTCCGTGACGTCCAGGATCCTGTCCGTCAGCAGGCTCATGATGTCCACGGTTTTCCTCTCGCCGGCGGCCATGACGGCCGGAGCCGGGCACTGCTTCGGGCTGTCCATGTACTGCTTTACGAAAAACTGGAGCTTCACGTCCGTGACGGACGCTTTTTCCTGGTTGAACAGCACGGCCTTGCCCACGGGATTTTCGTCGTAGTATTTGTGGAAAACCGGAAAAATTTCCGCAAGTTCGATTTCCGCGAACTCGATCCCCCGGCCCTTCTCGGGGGTCCGCGCCTCGGCCGCTTCGACCCCGCTCCGGCGGGCCTCGGCGATGGCCTTTTCCCTCCCGCTCCTGCCGGAAAGAAACAGGGACGTTCCGGCGCTCACCGTGAGTCCCTGGAAGGTGCCCATGCTGTAGCGGTACCCGGCGCCCAGCGAAACATTCACCGAAGGTGTCAGCATGTACTCCAGGCGGGCCCCCGCGTCGAAGGACGTCTGGCCGCTGGCGGTGTCCCCGTCGTTCGTGTAGCCGTAGTAGTATCCCGCGATTCCGGAAACCCGCGCGCCCAGCCGCGGGGAGAGCCAGAAATAAAGCCCTCCCCCGGCCATCGCCGAAAGCATCGAAACCGAGGAGCTCCCGTCCTCCACCGGCAGGTAGGCGTAGTCGACGCTCCCGGTCAGAAAAGGCTGCGGGTTGCCGGTAAAACCGTACTCGAGGCCGATTCCCAGGCCGCCGGCGTAGGAAAAAACATCCGCGCTGTCGGACAGGGGAAGGGCGAAAAGAGGCTGTATCTGGAAGGCCAGCGGGGCCCCGGCGTCCGCCCGCCGGGAACCGGCGTCCGGCGCCCCCGGGAGGCTGCCCCCCACGATGGCCGGAGACGACTGTCCGAAAGCCGCAGACACCGCGAACAGAAGAGCCGCCGCGAAGACAACCATCCTGCGATCCGCCATTGCCATCTCCTTTTCGGGGCCGCATCGGAGAAACAGGCAGGCTGCGTGCGGTGATGTTTTTTTACTTGTGCTCTAAAAAATCCTTCCCCATCACTAATTTGTTCGAGAGCCGTTTGACAGGCTTTCGTCGGATGCGGCGCGAACTGCCGCTCCGCCGCGATGACCGTCAAATACCGCCTTCTTGAATTCTATTATAGCATTTTTTATTTCCGCCAGCCATAGCACCAGGTTTGCGGTTCCCGGATGGAGGACGGGGCCTGGAAGGAACTCGCGGACGACGATGTCGTTCTTTGAGACCGGCCCGTCCGCGTCGGGGAGGGAACGACGGCCGAGTTCGCCTGCGCTTCCGGAACCGTTCTCCTGTCCCGGCCCGGGGATTTCCGGCTCGCCCTCGCCGGCGGCCGGAAAGGCCCCGCCCTGCGGACCCTTCTCGACGGGGAGATCGACGCGTCGAGCCCGGCCTATGGGGATTATCTTCTTCTGCGGGGGATGCTGCTTTCGGAGAGCGGCGATTTTCCCGCCGCCGCCGCCGGCCCTACCTTTCCAGGACCGCCCGGATCCGGCGGACGCCGGCGGACGAGGACTGTTCCTTCTGGATGACGAACTTGCCGAGGACACCGGTGCGCTCCACGTGGGGGCCGCCGCAGACTTCCTTCGAATAGTCCCCGACGGTGTAGACCTTCACCTGTTCCTCGTAACGGTCGCCGAAGAACGCGAAGGCGCCGTTTTTCCGGGCGTCCTCCAGGCTGGTGACCTCCATCGTGATCGGAAGGTCCTTTTTTATCTGCTCGTTGACGATGTCCTCGACGCGCTTTATTTCCTCCGGGGTCATCGGCGCGGGATGCGAGAAGTCGAACCGGAGGCGTTCCGGGGTGATGTTGCTGCCCATCTGCCGGACGTGGCCGCCCAGCACGATGTGCAGGGCCCGGTGCAGCAGGTGCGTCGCCGTGTGGAGGGCCGTCGTCATTTCCGAGTTGTCCGCCAGGCCGCCCTTGAAGGTCTTCTCCGCCCCCTGCTTCGACAGGTCCTGGTGCTTCGCGAAGGCCTCGTCGAAGCCCGGCCGGTCCACCTTCATGCCGTACTCGGCGGCGAGCTCCTCGGTGATTTCCACCGGGAAGCCGTAGGTGTCGTAGAGCCGGAAAGCCACCCGGCCGGGGATCGTCTTCTGCGGATTTTTCAAAAGATTCGGCAGGAGCTTCTCGAACTCGTGCTCGCCCTTCTTCAGGGTCTGCAGGAAGCGCTCCTCCTCCTTCGTGATTTCGTCCAGCACCTCTGCGCGCTTTTCCGCGAGCGCGGGGTAATACTTCGCGTACATGTCGACGACGACGGCTGCGGGCTCCGCCAGGAACGCCTCCTCCTTGCCGAGCTTGCGGCCGTGGCGGCTCGCCCTGCGCAGGAGGCGCCGCAGGATGTAACCCTGGCCCAGGTTGGACGGCTTGACCCCCCGCTCGTCGCCCAGGATGAAGGAGGCGGCCCGCACGTGGTCGGAAACGATCCGGATGGACCGGTCCGTGTCCTCCGCGGCGCCGTACTGTACGCCGGTGATTTTCCCGATGCAGGCGATGATGGGGGCGAAGACCTCGGTCTCGTACACCGATTTCCTGCCCTGCAGGATCGTAGAGGTCCGCTCGATGCCCATGCCGGTGTCGACGCAGCGGCGGGCGAGCTTTTCGTAGCTGCCGTCCGCCTTCTTGTTGTACTGCATGAAGACGTCGTTCCAGACCTCGAAGTACTTGCCGCAGGAACAGCCGGGGCGGCAGTCCGCTCCGCAGGCCGGACGCCCGGTGTCGATGAACATTTCCGAATCCGGTCCGCAGGGGCCGGTTTCGCCCGCGGGGCCCCACCAGTTGTCCTCCCGGGGAAGGAAGTAAATCCGGCTCTCCGGGATGCCCAGGCTCTTCCACACCGCCGCGGATTCGGTGTCCGCCGGGACCTCGTCGTCGCCCTGGAAAACGGTGACCGAGAGCTTTTCCGGGTCGATCCCGAGCCACTCCTTCGAGGTCAGGAACTCGTGGCTCATCCGGATGGCCTCGTCCTTGAAGTAGTCCCCCAGGGACCAGTTGCCCAGCATCTCGAAGAAGGTCAGGTGGCTCGGATCGCCCACCGAGTCGATGTCGCCGGTGCGGATGCACTTCTGGTAGTTCACGAGGCGCGTCCCCGCGGGATGTTTTTCGCCCAGGAGGTAGGGCACCAGGGGATGCATGCCCGCGGTGGTGAAAAGCACCGTCGGATCGTTCTCCGGCAGCAGCGACTTACCAGATATCTCTTTATGGTTCTTGGAAATAAAGAATTTGATGTATTTGTCTCTGAGTTCGTTTGCCGTCATACTGCAGGATACTACGGGCGGCGGGCCCGGCTGTCAAGCCGCCGGCGGCGGCCTACTCGACCCAGCGGTCGGCCTCCCGGCGGAAAACGATGGTGCCCTCCTCCTCGAGCCGCCGGAGAAGGGCCAGGAAGTCCTTCGTCGCCGCGTCCACGTCCTTCTTCGGCACGGGCCCGAGGAGCTTGTACTCCTCCGCGACGAAGGACCTGCGCCGCTCGGACATGCAGGACAGCATCTTGGCCCGGATGGTGTCGCTCTTTCCCTTCAGGAGGAGCGCGATGTCCTTGTCGTCCATTCCCTGCAGGAGCTTCCGGAGGTCCTCGTCCTCCATGTAATCCAGAACGTCTATCGTGAAAAGCCTTTCCTTGATTTCCCCGGCCACGACGGGGTTCTCCTCCTCCAGCCTCTGGAGAATCTCCTCCTCCCGGGCGAGGTCCACGTATTTCAGAATATCGGCCAGGATACCCTTGCCGTCGATCTCCCGGGCGTCCTGGGGCGAGGCGAGTTTGCGGGTCTTCTCCCGGAGGGCCTCGTCCATACGCAAAAGGACCTCCCGCTGGATCTTTTCCTTCCGGGCGATCCGCGCCACCAGGTCACGGCGGAAGGCGGGTTCGAACTGGGGCAGAACGGCGGAGGCCTTTTCGGGGCTCAGGTACGGAAAGATGACCGCCAGCACCGCGGGGGACTCGCTCCGCAGAAGGTGGTAAAGCTGGTTCGGCTCGAAATCCTCCAGGTAGCCGAAAAACTTCTCCTTGTCCGCCGGAAGGCTGCGCTGGAGGATGTCCCTGCCCTTCTCCTCCCCGAAGGCCCCCACCAGGATGCGGCGGGCCGTCTCGACGCCCCCCGACGGATACCGGAGGGTTTCCTTCAGGAAACCGAATTCGGCAAGGAGCTTTTCCGCTTCCGCCGCCTCGATCCTCCGGATGCCGGCGATTTCCCGGGTTATGGCCTCGATTTCCGGCTCGGTGAAATGGCGCAAGACCTTTCCGGCCTCGTCCCTGCCGATCAGCATCAGGAACTTCGCGGCCTTGCGGACCGAGGTTTCCCTGCCGGTGATCTTCAGGAGCCCGTCCACAACGGGGGACGGAGGTTTGGC
>CAZGUL010000181.1:0-6386 GCA_964529055.1 uncultured Spirochaetaceae bacterium | reverse complement strand
GTGGAGAAGCCGGGTCAGCAGCTCGCCCAGGTTGACCGACTTCACCGGACGGTCGGCGTAGCGGTCGATGAGCTCGAACACCTCGTATTCCAGGGACTCCACGTTCACCGGCGACCGGGACAGCGACAGGTCCAGCAGTCCCCGGGTCACCCGCGCCTCGTCCCGGTCCACCAGGGCCAGCATCATGGAGATGAGGACCTCCCGGTGGCGGGGCAAAAGAAAACCCATCATCCCGAAATCGAGAAAGCAGACCGTGTTGCCGTCCAGCACGAAAATGTTGCCCGGATGCGGGTCCGCGTGAAAGAAGCCGTGGGAGAAAATCTGCTCCACCACGATCCCGGCTCCGTTCCGGGCCACCGTCTTCGGGTCGGCGCCGGAGGACAGGAGGGCCCGAACGTTGGACACCTTGATCCCGTCGATCCTCTCCATGACCAGGACCCGCTTCGTCGTCAGCCCGTCGTGCACCGCGGGAACGTACAGCCGGGGATTTCCCCGGAACTGGCCGGCGAATTTCCGGATGTTGGCGGCTTCCACGGTGAAATCGATTTCCCGCCGCAGGGACTTTCCGAACTCGTCGATGACGGCGGATGCGTTCAGGGTGTCGCTGCGCAGGATGAGGCCCTCCATCAGCGCAGCGAAGAAATGCATGATCTCGATGTCCGTGGTGATGATCTCTTCCAGGTTGGGCCGCTGGACCTTCACCACCACCCTTTCGCCCGTCGCGAGCTCCGCGGCGTGCACCTGCGCGATGGAGGCCGAGGCCATCGGGGTCTCCTCGAACCGGGAAAAAACCGCGTCCAGCGGCCGGCCGAGCTCCTCCTCGATGATTTTCCGCGCCTCGTCGGACGGAAAGGGCGGCACCTCGGACTGGAGCTTCTCCAGCTCCTCGATGAGCTCGCCGGGCAGGATGTCCGGCCGGTTGCTCATGATCTGGCCGAATTTTATGAACGTTACGCCGAGTTCCTCCATGACATGGCGGACCCGCACCCACTTGGAATGCCGCCGGCTCCGGGCGGAATCCATGGCGGCGAACCGCTTTCTCGGGAGAATGTGAAAATTCTTCAGATGGGACTGGTCGAGGAATTCACCGAAACCGTGTTTGACAAGGACGCGGATTATTTCCGTGTAGCGATTGAAATGCCTCTGGGTTTTCCACCGGATCCCGGCGTTCTTCCTGACCATGATTCGACCTCGCGCTCAAGGCCGCCGCCCGCCCGGCCGATCCGGCGGTCCCCGTCAGGCGGACGCGGCCCGTCTTCTGGCCGCAACGAACCGGACGAACTCGTTGATGTTTTTTACCACGATCCGGTCCGGGAAAACTTCGATGCGCCTCTGGGTGATGAAATGATTGATGACCTCCCGGCATTTGTCCGTGGGAAGCCCCGCCCAGTGGGCGATGTCGTCGATGGTCGTTTTGAACTCCCGTTTTTCCGCGTCCTGGGTCCCGGAGGGGTCGGCTTCCGCCAGCATCAGGAAAACGTCCCCGACCCGGGCCGGAAGGTCCTCCAGCGTGAGTATCATGAAACGCCGCCTCTGGTCGTAGATGCGCTTCGTGAAAAGCTTCAGCAGTTTCATCGCGATCTGCGGGTTGCCCCGCATCAGGATTTCGAAGTTGGCCCTGTTGAATTCCAGCGCCTTGACCTGGTCCAGGGCGACCGCGTTCGCCGACCGGGGCACCTCCTCGAGGATCGCCATTTCCCCGAAAATCTCGCCGGGGTAAAGAATGTCGATGGTTTTCTCGATGTCCCCCATGATCTTTGATATTTGCACCCTGCCGGACTGGATCAGGTAGAAGCAGTCTCCCGGCTCATACTCGCAGAAGATGATGTCCCCTTTCTGGAAGATGACGGCGAAACGCTCGAAAGCGGAGAGATTGAGGTTCATGCTTTTCTCTCCTCCAGCGCGCGCAGGGATTTTCGGACTTTTCTCTGAATCTGGTCGCCCTCCGAGGTCATGGATAGGATCTTCCTGTAGAACCCCGCAGCCCGGTCCGTGTCGCCCTTGGCCTCGTAACTCTGTCCGACGTAATACAGGGCGTCCGGCAGGTCCGGCATCTTGGGATAGCGCTGGACCAGCCCCGTGAAGTGCTTGATGCACGGATCGTGCTGGTTGAGGGCGAAGTAACAGCGGCCGATTTCGTACAGGGACTTGACCGTGTACTCCTCATCCGCGGCGGCGTCGGCGATTTTCTTGAATTCCTTCATGGCGTCGGTGAAGTTGTTCTGGCTGAACAGACTCACCGCGTTGTAATACATCTTCGCCGTGCCGGAAAGTTCCGGCGAAGCGGGCTTCGAGGCCGGCGGGGCGGCGGACACGGCGGCCGCCGCGGGGGTGCCCGGAACGGGGCCCTTGCCGGATCCGTAGCGCTGTGAGTACTGCTCCGCCGTGGTCCGGTTGTTGGCGGCCTCCGTCGAATATTTTCCCGACGGGTAATAGGTCAGGTATTGGCGGAAAGCGTAGACCGCCTGGGGATACATGCGTTTTTTCAGGTAGTACTCGCCGATGCTGAAAAGACCCGCCTCCGGATCTGATTTTTCCTCCATGGAAAGGAGGTTCTGCACCCGCACATGGATGCGCCGGAGCTGATTCGAGAAAACCTTCAGCATTTTCATGATGACCCGGGTGTTCAGCGCGACAAACTGCTCGAACTCCGGCACGGTGAACTGGACGACGTCGGCGTCCCCGAGAACGAGGGCGCTTTCCTCCCGCGGATACCGTCCCAGGGCGGACTTGACGCCGAAGAACTCCCCGGTCTGGATGAAATCCCGCACCTCCTGGCCGGTTTCGATGTCCTCCGAGGTGAGGCTCACCTTCCCGCCCTTGAGAATGTAGATTTTCTCGCTTACGTCCCCTTTAAAGTAAATGACGGAATTCGCTTTATAGGACATCGCTTTCGGCGCCATGTGTTTTCCTGTTCTTTCTCCTTTACAAACTCTAAACGCTCTGCGGCATAAAATCAAGAATATTCACGACACCCCCGCGGAAGGAGGCCCGCCGATTATGATTATCGGTACAAAGGCGGTAAAAAGAAACAAAAACTTCCCTCCCCGGCCTCTCTTGACCGAGGGGCGTTTTTGCTGTGGTATGGTCCCATGGTCGATCTCCACACCCACTCCGCCGAGTCCGACGGGACCCTGGGCCCCGCGGAACTCGTCCGCCTCGCCCGTGATACGGGCCTGTCGGCGCTGGCCCTGACCGATCACGACACGACCGCGGGCCTCGCGAAGGCGGAAAGGGCGGCGGTGAAGGCGGGAATCCGCCTGATTCCCGGCATCGAGATCGAAGTGTCCCATACAGGCGGGGAATTTCACCTTCTGGGTTTGGGCATTTCCGGCTGGAGGGGGGCCCTGACGGAAACCCTGCAGACCCTGCAGAGGGAGAGGACCCTGCGGAACCACGTCATCCTGGGCAGGATGCGGGATGCCGGTCTGGACGTGGACTATTCCGAGGTGGAGGACCTGGCGGGAGGGGAAATCGTCGGCAGGCCCCACTTTGCCCGCCTTCTGGTGTCCAAGGGGTTCGCGAAGAACACCGACGACGCGTTCCAGCGCTTCCTGAAGCCCGGGATGCCCTACTACGCCCCGAAAAAGGCGCTCACCCTGCGGGAAGCGGCGGAGCTGGTCCATTCCGCGGGCGGAAAAGCCGTCATCGCCCACCCGTTGAGCCTGTACCTGGGCTGGGGCGCCCTTCCGGACCGGATAAAAGCCTTCCGCGACGAGGGCGTGGACGGGCTGGAGGCCTACCATTCCAACGCCTCGTACCGGGAATGCCGCCGGCTGGAGGACATCGCCCGGGGTCTGGACCTCCTGGTGACGGCGGGTTCGGACTTTCACGGCAACCACATCCCCAGCCGCCGGCTGGGCCGCACCTGCGACGGCCGCCCCATCGACGACATCTTCGCCGCCCCCTTTCTGTGATTCCCCCGCCGGCGGATCGTTCTTGCCGTATCAGCGGGAATGGGCTATTCTGAAAGCGGCAGATCATGCGCGACCTACTGGAAAAAATCGGCGCCGGATTCATCCGCCGGACCCGGGACGTGTTCTACGCGGCGGGGTATTTCTACGAGATTCTCAGGGAAACGGGACGTTTCCTCCGGAGACGGCAGGTCGGCTACGGGTACAGGGTCCTGGTCATGCAGATCCTGTTCACCGGCGTGGAGGCCCTGGGCGTCATCGCCGTCATAAGCCTGTCCCTGGGGGCGGTCATCATCATCCAGGGGCTCAACCTTCTGCCCCAGTTCGGCCAGGGCCGGCTCATCTACGCGATCCTGATAACCGTCATCACCCGGGAACTGGGCCCCATCCTGACTGCCTTCATCATCATAGCCCGGTCCGGCACCGCCATGTCCACGGAGCTCGGCAACCTGATCATTTCCCACGAGATCGACGCGTACATCGCCTTCGGCATAAAACCTATTTCCTACCTCATCGTACCCCGGTTTCTGGGGGTCACGATCTCGCTGGTCCTGCTCAACCTGTATTTCAATGTTTTCGGGCTGCTCGGCTCCTACATCGTGACCCAGTTCGTGAAGCCCCTGCCGCTGGGCGAGTACCTGTTCGAGCTCCTGTCCGCGCTGAAGGCGGCGGACGTTTTTTCGTCCCTGGTGAAGAGCGTCGCCTTCGGGGCGATCATCTCCGTCACCTCCACCTACTACGGGTTCCGCGTCGAGCGGGCTTCCACGGAGGTGCCGCAGATGGCGATAAAGGCGGTGGGGCGCAGCTTCATCCTGTGCATCATCGCCGACGCGGTCATAACATTGGTGTATTATCTGTAGGAGAGGTCCGGAGTGGAAGCCGTCATCGAATTGAAGGAAGTCTCCTGCGTCCGCGACGGAACGGCGCTCCTGGATTCCGTTTCCCTCGTCGTGCCCCGGGGGCGGTGCGTCGTCGTCATGGGGTATTCCGGCAGCGGGCACACGACCCTGCTGAAGGCGGCCGCGGGGCTGGTGCCGCCGGACGACGGAAAGGTCTTTTTCGAGGGAAAGGAAGCGGACAGGATGCCGGAGGCCGAGCTTTTCCGGTTCCGCGGACGCTGCGGCTTCGTTTTCCAGGACGCAGCCCTGTGGGCGAACATGACCGTGTACCAGAACATCGCGCTGCCCCTGCAGTTCCACCGCCGGGGAATGTCCGCGCGGGACATCGATTCGCGGATCAAGGAACTTTTCCGGGAATTCGACTTCCGGGACAACCCCGCCCTGCGGCCGTCGAGCCTCTCCTCGGGGGAGAGAAAGCAGGTGTCCTTCATCCGGGCCATGATCCTCGACCCGGACATCATTTTCCTCGACGATCCGACGGGATCCATCGACAACGTGCTGGCCGACCGGGTCCTTTCGATTCTGAAGCGGAAAAAGCAGCAGGGCAAGACCGTGATCATGGCCACCCATAACCCCGTCTACACCACCCAGCTCGCGGACTACCTGGTGGTGCTCCGGGAGGGCCGGGTGATCGAACAGGGAGCTTTTCAGGATGTCCTGCGCAGCGGGGACCCGTACGTCGCCCGGGTGCTGTCGGAAAACCTGAGCCAGGCGGCGGCGTATGACACCGAGCTCCTGGACCTGCTGGGGGACGACGCGGAGAAGGGTGAAGATTGACAGATTCGCGGCATGAGGCTTAGAGTGAGAGCAAAATGAAGTTCAAAATCAAGTACGCCGCCCAGATCGTCGGAGTTTTCGTCATCCTCGCGTTCTTCTTTCTGGCGGGCATCCTTATCCTGATGGGCGTCAACCAGCGCTGGTTCGCGAAGAACTACCTTTTCACCAGCCGCTTCGCCTCGGGTACGGGCCTCAGCGTGGGCATGCCCATCAGCTTCAAAGGCTTCGAAATCGGCAAGATCACGAAGATAAAGCTTGCCGAAGACACCACGGTGGAGATCGAGTTCTTCATCCAGGACACCTTTTATCCCAAGGTCTACGAAAATTCCCTTCTCCAGCTCCGCTCGAACCCGCTGGGACTCGGCGGCGGCCTGGTTTTCCATCAGGGGATGGAGCCCACCCCTCCGGTGGAGGAGTTTTCCTACATACCCTCCCTGGACCTTCCGGAGGGGCGGGAAATCGCGAAACAGGGGCTCGTCAACATGCCGAAGGACGACGATCCGATAAACCGTCTCATCGGGGAAATAGAGCCGATCCTGACCAACGCGGACCTGGTGCTGGTTTCGGTGGAAAAACTCCTCACCACGGTCGACTCGGCGCTGGCCGGACGGTCCTCCACACCGCTGGCCGCCGCGGTCAGGGATTCGGCGAGGACCGCCGCGAACGTGGGGAACATAACCGGCAGCGTGAGCAAAACCCTGGACGAAACCCTGGCAAAGACGAACGCCGTTCTCGCCAACCTGAACGAAATCACCGAGAACCTGCGGGAGACCACCGGGGCCCTCCGGGACCCCCG
>CAZGUL010000180.1:0-6428 GCA_964529055.1 uncultured Spirochaetaceae bacterium | reverse complement strand
CGTAGGCGGCGAGCTGGTAGTCCGTGTCGCCGAACTGGGGCCGCAGAGCGTCGTCCACCCCGCGCATCAGGTCGAGCCGGCTCTTCACCTCGTCCTCCACCAGGGGGTAAAGCTCGTCCAGGTAGACGGTCTTTTCCCCTCGGCGCCGCCGGAGGACCAGGAGCACGGTGCCCTGCACGTAGTTACCCACCTTGAGGCCGCTCGTCGTCTCGGTGCCGATCGTCCAGGCGGCTGTAGCCTCCAGGCCCGCGGCCCAGAGGATCATTCCCAGGTCGGCCCAGACTCCCGCGTCCTGGTGGGTGAACATCACGACCTGCAGGCCGTCCTCGGAGGTGTGGGCCGCCAGGTTCGCGTAGATCTCCACCATGCCGCGCCGGAAGTCCTCGTCCGCCCCCCGCACCGCCAGGGCCGCCCTGCCGTCGGCGTACCAGTCCGGGAACAGCCGGGGGAGGTGCTTCTCGTACCAGGCCAGGAAGAAGTCCGCCAATTCGTGGTAATTCACCGCGTCCGCGTAGGGCGGGTCGGTTATCCAGAGGTCCGCGGTGTAGTCGACCGCGCGTGCGTCGAGGACTCTGATTTCGACACTATCCCTGCTGATGGTTGGAATATTCGATAAAAACTTGTCTTTCGGCTTTAAAAACTGCTCCGAGAGCAATAAAGGACGAACAGGAAAATTATATTGCGTATTCAATGCTTGATTTGTAAAAGTATGAGCCGGTGCCCCTATTCCACCGGAACGCGCCAACTGAGGAGTCCAATGACAAAGCCTTGAATTCATGTCATTTTGAACTCCAATAGACTGCAAAAAGGCTAAAAATTCGACTTTATTAGTATTTTCTTTTCCAATAATATTTTCAATAAACACCCCATGCACCAGCAGCTGCCGCGGGTGGAAAAGGTGGTGCCAATGGGTCCAGCCCCGGGTACGGATCGGCTCTTCGGTCTTGTCGCCGCCCCTCGGAATTTTCATCGACGGGATGTACCCCTTCTCCTGCCAGTCCTGAAATCTTTCCTTGAGGAGGGCGAGGACCTTCTCCTCCCGGGCCAGGTCCGGTTCGGTGACGCTCCGATAGAGCCTCTCGCCCCCGGGGGTCACCCAGCGCACGCAGTAGAGCCTTTCCTGGAATACGTCGTCCGGCCGGGGAACGAGGTCCTCGTTTTCCCACAGACGCAGTCCGTAGGAGCCCGCCCCGTTTTTTCCCCGCGCGTCTCCCCGGATTCCGGCTATGCCGTAGCGGTTTCCCGTCTCGGGGCAGACGAGTTCCCCGTTCTGAATCGTGCCTTTTTTCGCCGCCGCCATCTGCTCCCCGCTCGCCCCGGTAATGATTTCGATGTCGTAGCCGCCCCGCCCGTCGTTCCGTTTCAGGACAGCGACGACCTTGTACTTTTCGCTGATGACCCAGCTCGGCGCCAGGGGCACCCGGAGTCCCGTTGCGGGACTTTTCGCTTCCACGCAGTAGAGGTAGGCGTCCGCCCGGTTTCCCTCCCCATCGTGCTCGATGCCCCATTCCGTTATCTGCTTGTCCGCTGCCTCCCAGGCCTCCCGCTGTGCCTTCCTAACCGCGGCCTGAATCTCCGGCCCTCCGCCGACGAGGTTCACCGCCGCCCAGGAAAGGAGGGCCGCCACAGGGCTCAGGTCGCTGCCGTAGGCCTCCAGCCCCAGCCGGGCCGCCTCGAAGGGGATGGACCCACCCCCGCAGAAGCAGTCCCCCATCCGGGCCGTCCGCCCAAAGGCCTTTTGCGAAAGCTCCCCAAACAGCTCATTCAGGTTCTTCGCGGCGGTGCCCAGGTGTTCGTTTATCACCTTCCAGCTCTCCGGGCCCGGGCCGTCGATCTGCTCCGGCCGCCTACAATACGCGAGCTTCTCCTCGTAGCCCATCCGGTTGAAGGCGAGCCTCTCGAGCCGGGCCTTCTCGTCCGCCGGAACGCCCTTGCGCCAGGATGCCTTGCCGTCCGAAACGTCAAGAATTCCCCGTGCCTCCTCCGGGCTAACCCTCGAGGCAACCTCCGCCGCCCCCAGGGGCTTCTCCTTGCGCCGCAGGAGGCCGTCGTCGTCCATCGTCAGTATCCGCAGGAAGACCTCCCGGTCCTTCGCCGGGTCGCCGGAGGCCGGCATCAGGAGTCCCAGGATGACCGCCCGGACCAGGACGAGGGGCTTCCGTCCCCACCACTTGCCCAGTCCCGTCAGGGTCTGGCCGCTACCGGCCTTCCTCTCCTTGTAGCTCTCGGCGCTCAAGGCCGCCAGGGGAAACTGGGTCTCGATGAAAGGCTTACGCATGGGGAGGCTCCTTTGCGCCGGCAATTTCGCCGTTGACGGCCGCCGGCGGAGGGTATATATTATAAGCGGGTCCCGGGACGGTGAAAGCAGGCCACGCGCCTTGTGTGATGATAATCATCACCTAGCCTCCGATGGGACTCTTTTTTTATCCAGTCGAGAACCGCTCTTTCGTAAGCAGATTTCTTTTCGAAAAGTACGTTCCATAAAATTCCTTTCCCCAGCTTAAATCGTGGATCAGCGAAACATGGTCCTCGAGAAAATGATAATAGCGGAAGTCGTTGTTGTTATAAACCCGGTGAATGGCCCAGAGAAAATAGTCCACAGCCTGCAGTCCCGCGAGCTGGGAAGGATTCTGCATGAAAATCCTGATATCCCCGTGATTTCCGCGGTTCCATTTCGCGGAAAACCGCGCCCGCGCCTTTTCTATGGCTTCCCGCATGTTCTTTTCAAGAATGACGTTGCGCATTTTGGAAAAATAAATGTTTATCCCCTCATGCTCATGCAGTCTGTTCTCGAACAGGCGCTCCACAAGATACGCGTAGAGGTTTCCCTTTCTGCCTTTGAACCGGGAAATGAACGTATCCAGTTTTTTTTCGATTATCACGGCGAATCCCTGGAAATCCGTGCTCCTCAATGCCCGGAATACCCGTTCCTGAACCTCGCGGCAGTCCTTGTTCGCGTGAAAACATTTCAGCGAAGACTGCAGAGAGGGTATTTCCTGCAAATATTCGTCCCCCGCGATTTCCTCCCGTATCCGGGCAAATTCCCGTGAAAGCTCCGCGTGGCTCCTCAATTCGATGTGACCCACGATGAAATAGCGGGACGCTTTTCCGGTTTCGATCAGATTGACTTTTTTCCTGCCGATGAAATTCTGGTCTCCCGACTCATCGACGAAAAAATACGTCGCCTTTTCCACCGCACTAGTCCAGTCCCGCGAACAGGGTCAGCTCGAAATCGCTGTTCCGTTTCCTGATGACCGAGTCGGCGATGGGGTTTTCCGTCAGGGCGAAGCGGACCGCCTTCCGCCATCCCTTGTTCCGGCCTTTCAGGGCCTGGCCGGTGGCGGCGTTGGTCATCGTGTAGAGCCACCACCTCTCCTCCGGGCTCAGGCCCAGCCAGTTCCGCACCGCGTTGGGCACGAGGACCGGGTCCGCGTCCTCAACGGCCCAGGCCAGGAGGACAAGCTCCTTGCCCAGATTGCGGTCCACCGGCACCATCCCGGACGACGGCCACCGGCCGGATTTGAGGCCGTAGCGGATAAGCCGCCGGTTGAACTCCGCCCGGGCCTCGTCGGCGAACTCCTTCCAGATCCTCCGGGGCAGGAGCACCTTCAGGTCCGCCTCGTGGAAGCCGTCGGCCCTCTCCTCGTAGGGGCGCACCGCATCGGACCAGGAGAACTCCTCGGTGACGGCCACCTCCGCCTCGGCCTTGCCCGAGGCCGGCAGGTGCACGACGAAGCAGTGGCTCGTTTTTTCCGGGTAGAAGCCGAAGCCCAGGACTCCCTTCACTGCCGGACCTCCCGGTCGAAATCAAGGTCGAGCTTGTCCTTCTTCGCCCAGTCCAGGAGGTCCTGTCCCCGGGAGAAGGAGACCTCGCCGACGGAAACGGTGAGGTTGGCCGCGGGCACGAGACCGGTGAGTTTCTCCACCAGGCCGATGATCTCGTCGGGGGTCTTGAACCTGTCGTTCGGCAGGGTGTACATGATCACCTCGTCGGTTTCCGCTGAGATGACGTTGATCGTCACGTTCGACAGGCCGCCCCGGAATTCCCGCGCCCTTTCCATCACCTGGTAGCCTTCCGAGGCCGGCAGGTTCTGGAAGCGTTTCCCGCATCTCCAGTACGCCTTGTCGTCGGGCTTGACCTTCTCGGAAGGTTTCGCGTCCACCCGGAATGTCGTGACCTCGCTCCTCACCCCATCCTTCTCCGCCACCGCTGTTATGACCTTCGTCCCCGGAGGAACGATGAAATCCCCGTTGTACGGGACGCCCCGCGAAAGAGGATCGCTCCCGTCGGTGGTGTAGCGCACCGGGGCCTCCGGAGCGGCGAAGATCTGGAAGAACGTGTCCGCCCCCTGGGTGTAGTTCCGCCCCTTGAGGGAGATCGCGTTGGTCCAGACAGTGTGGCGGCCCGACGGCCGAGGGTCCGGGCCCTCGTCGACGCAGAGAAAGCTCAGCTTGAGCTCCCGGGTGCGGAAGTTGTGGAAGTCCTTCACCTCCTGGGAGGCGGTTGTGGGCTTAGCGTCCCCGATCTCGTAGAAGACCCTGGCGCCGCCCTCAGGGATGATCTGCAGGAAAGCCTCCCCCGTGTCCGGGTCGACGCTTTTCGTCTTGACGACAACCTGGGTCGGCTCCTTGTCGAAGGGCCCCTTCCGCACGGCGTTCCCCTCGGCCTTCCATTTTCCCAGCCGGATCGCCAGCGCCCTGATGTCCTCCAGGAGGCCGGGGTGGTGCATCTGCCATTCTGACTTCACAGCCGCCCGCTTTTTGACCTCATTCCACGGGACCGGGTTCTGCCCGTCGAAAAGGCGGTCCTCGGTCTTCTTTATCCACGTTTCGTTCGCCCCTTCCCGGGAAAACTTCTGGTTCTCCTCCAGGGTCTTGCGGATCTGGGCCTCCGCGTCGAACTGGTTGCTCTCGAAGTTGAAGTTGATGTATTCCCGGCGGATTTTTCCCCTGGCCGGATAGACGATGACGGAAAAAGTCTGCTGGACCGCGCTGCGCAGCCCGACCATGTATTTGTCCCGGTTGCGGGAGGCCTCCTGCGCCTGGGGGTCCTTCGGGGAAACACCCTCCTGCGCCTGTTCTGCAAGCACCGTTTCGACGGCCCGCAGGTAGGCGGCGTTTTTCAGTACCTCCTCCATGGTGTTCCTGTCGCCGGTCAGGAAGAGCATCCGGTTTTGGAAGGTCTGTTCCTCGAAGAACCTCACCCACTCCGGGTTCAGGGGCGCTTCCGCCGTCGCGCCGGAGTACGGATCGGCCAGTATGAGGGAAACCCGGTCCTGGATTATCGTTATGTCGTCGATCGGGGCGAGGACCTTGACCTCCTGGTACAGGTCCTTTATCCGGGGCTCGAACAGGTCCGTGAGGTACCTGCGCAGCTCTTGCACGCGGTTTTCCTTGGTGGTCGCGCCCACCATGCTGAAGAGCCGGGCCGCCAGGCTCTGGATGTTCTTGAAATACAGCCGCCCGTCCAGGGACTCGTGCAGGTACCAGGCACGGTTCGGGAGGGTTTCCAGTACGTCCTTCGGCATTCTTTCCATGTTCCGGCCCGGCGCGCAGAGCCAGGCCACGACCTCGCTGTCCCGCAGTCCGATGACGGCTTTCTGGGCAAGCGACAGGGACGCGACGTAGATGAGCTTCGCCGCGTCCGTGGCGTCGCGGGTTTTCAGGTCCGCATCCAGTTCCTCGGCGTGGGAATGGCCGCCGTTCGCGATGTCCGCCCGCACAGCCTCCGTCAGGGACGGATTGATGCGGTCGAACTCGGTGAAAACGTCCGGGTCGTTCAGGTCGATGTCGTAGGGATGAATCAGGTACAGCGACTCGGCCTTCTTCGATTCCCAGAGGTTCGCCGTTATCACCCGCATCATGCGCAGGAGTCCCCGGGTCTGCTGGAAATTCGGGTTCTCCTTGAATCGGCCGTAGAGGTCCCGCAGGGAAAAGTGAAAAGGATAGGACTCGAGGATCTCCGCGGAATAGCTCGCCGGTGTCGCGGCTGTGAGCTCCATCTGCTTCGCCTTTTTCACCGCCTCCGCGTACGCGACGCCGACATCCTGACGCGTTTTCCCGTCCGGCAGCTTCTCGAAGAGCCGCGTCCGCAGGATATGGAAAACCTCGTCCCCCTGGGTCGCCACGGGTTCGATGAACAGGGCGCTCCGGTTCGTTTCCTGCTGAAGGTTTTCCAGGGCCGTCATGACGCCGCTTCCGAAACTCGTATAGGCCGTCGCGGACAGGTCGGATATCACGATGACAACGTTGGCGAGTTCAGCCTTGTTCGCCGCCACCATCAGATTGGAAACCGCCGTCGTCGTGACAGCCGCCAGGTTGCTCGCCCCCACCGACTTGGACAGGGCGTTCGCGAAATACGGCGGAAGCTCGTCCAGCAGGATGATCGTGGGCGGCCCCTGCAGAAGGCTGATCCAGGAGGTCACACC
>CAZGUL010000179.1:0-6481 GCA_964529055.1 uncultured Spirochaetaceae bacterium | reverse complement strand
GGTCTTCCCGGTCCCGCAGCGAATCGGCCGCCGCAATGCGTTCCGTGACGTCGTGCAGGACCATGACCGTTCCGGAGGGCCCGCCCCTGTCCCCGGCCAGGGGCGAAACGATCATCTCGACCAGGGCGCCGTTCTTTCCGCCGCCCCCGAAACAATACACGCCGGGATTCCGGTTCCGGTTTTCCACGTCGCCGATTTCCGAAAGGGTAACCAGGTCCTCCCGTTTCGCCCCCCGCGCGTCGGTCAGAGTCCGGCCCGCGAGACGTTCGGCCACGGAATTCATGTACTCCACGCCGCCTCCGGCGTCGAACACGAAAACGGCGTCGGCGATGCTTCCGAGGGTGGTGGAAAAAAGCCTTTCCCTGTCCCGCAGGCGGGTCTCCATTTCGTGCTTGTACAGGGCGATGACGATGGACGTGCGGAGCTCCTTCTCCTCGAAGGGCTTCATGATGTAACCGAAGGGAAGGATCGTTTTCGCCCGTTCCAGGGTCGCCTCGTCGGCAAAGGCGGTGAGAAGGATGACGGGGATATCGTACCTCTCCTTGACGATTTTCGAGGTTTCCAGCCCGTCGAGTTTTCCCTGCAGTTTAATGTCCATCAGGACGAGGTTGGGGTTTATTTCCCCGATTTTTTCCAGAAGGTCTTCGCCGGACGAGAACAGGGCGGGCACTTCATACCCGTATTTGTGCAGGTGCATCTTGATGTCAAGCGCCACGATGTGTTCATCTTCGACAACGACGATGCGTGCAGGTTCCATTTTTTCGCCCCGACCCCTTAAATAAAATTGTTCTGTTCGAAATACGCGCCGATCTGCACGCCGCCCTCCAGGAATCCGGCCTTTCGCTTCTTGATGACCATCTGCATCAGCACGATCCTTCGCTCCTTGTCGACGACCCACTGACGGAGGCTGAACGGATCGTTTTCGGATATGCCGGTCTCATCCGCCACGGTGCCGGGAAAAACGCGGTTTACGGAAAAATCCGACGAGAAAAGTCCCGTCGAGACGAGCCTCGCGGAAAAGCCGAAAAGGGGCGGGAAAAGACGCTCCCGGGCGTCGAATTCCAGGGGTTTTTCCAGCGGGCTGAAGGGGCGTTTGTCCAGGGCGATGAAAACGGTGGATTCCGTTCCGTTCCGGACATATGTCAAGGGAATCAGGGTTTCGGGATCCAGGGAAAGGAGAACATCCTGGGCGCTCCTGATGCGGTCCACGGGCTGACCGTTTATTTTGAGGATTTTGTCTCCCGGCAGGATACCCGCCTCCTGTCCCGGCGATTGGGGAACAACGTAGAGGACTTCCAGTTCCTTCCGGCCTTCATGGACCGACAGCCCGATCCACGAATGCACCACTTCACCCTCCCGGTAGAGTTTGGGAAGGAATTTGCGGAGCCAGTATCCGGGAATGGCGAAATTGACGCCCTCGAACTGCTCGATGCCGGCGAAAACGATTCCCACGAGCCTTCCGGCCTCGTCGACCAGGGGTCCGCCGGAGGAACCGGGATTGACGGGGACGTCCATCTGCATGGCTTCGCCCATCTGCAGAAACCTCCGGCCCGTTGCGGAAATGATGCCCGATGTGATGGTGTTGTCCAGCCCGCCGGGGGAGCCGATGGCGAAAATCCTGCTGCCGGCCTTCAGTTCCTGGACGTCGGTGACGCCGAACACGTACTCCGGCGTCAGTTCCGCCTTCAGCAGGGCGACGTCGAAGATCCTGTCGTAGCCGACGACCCTGGCGGGAATGCGGTCCTCCGTCCGGCTGGAGGGCCTGATGAAGAGCCGGGAATACCCCTCGTAGGTCGGGTCCACTTCGCTTGCGATGACATGGTAGTTCGTCAGGAGATATCCCCGGGGATCAATGAAGAAACCGCTGCCTATGACCCGGTCGGGCAGGCCGACGCCCCTTTCCATCCGGATGCCCCGGTTTACCCAGATCGTGACGGCTCCGACCATCAGGTCCGTGGGGGCAATGCTCCTGCCCAGCGCCGCTTCCTGCTCCTTCGTGAATCCCTGGCCTTTTTCAGCGAAAAGCTTGTGCAGTTTCTGCAGGGCGTTCGAGTTGTTGACCCGGATGGAAATATCCACATACGGGAGAAGATCCTCCCCGTCCAAGGCCGTGAAGTCGTCGATTTTCAGAAAAGTGTACAGGGCGAGCACGTCGTTGCCGGAGGACCTGTAGTCCTCTGCCTGACGGAAAAGAAGGCGGTCCGTGTTCCATTCCGGGGAAGACGGAAGTAGTTTCAGGTTTTCGATGGAAACGAGGTGCGAAAGGGCCTTCTGATACTCTTTGTCCCGGACAGCCGCGTCGAACAGTTCCTTCAGCTTGTCCCCCGCGCTTTTTTCCAGAAGCAGAATATCCTCTTCGGCCAGCAGCGGGGAATTCCTCCCCCGGAGGCCCGAAGTCCACTGCAGGGCCCTGGTCGGAAGGTTCTCATCGATGAGACGGCTGATCTCCTGATAGGTGATTTCGTCCAGACTTTTCGGTTCCGGCGGCCTCGCCGCGGGGGAAACGCAGGAAGCCAGAACGACGAGAATCACGGCGGCGGAGAAAATGAAGGTTTTTTTCATGGCGTCATCCAGCGGGGCAGAAGATCGTCAGCCGCGGCGTCGAAAACACCGTTGAAGGCCGATGCGTATTCCCGGCGCACCCGGCCGCTCCCCAGGCCGAATTCACGGGCGTCAACCCTGCCGTCCCGGTCCAGGTCCCATTCCTTGAAGGCTGCGGGCAGGAAAGTCTCCCGATAACCCCCGGCGTCGAATTCCACCGCGGCAAGGACGCCGTCCGCGTATATTTCCCGTATTTCGAAACGCCCGTCCAGGTCGGTGTCCCTTTCGCCGGAAACCGGGGAACCCCCGTCGAAATACACCCGGCGGAGGGCCTTTTCCCCCTTCGCCGGCGCGATGATTTCAAGGAGGACGGGTTTACCGTCCCGGAGCGTATACCTCCGCATTTCGTCCGCATTTCCCACGGTTTCCTCGATACGGTACGCATGGGAAGCCGCTTCCGCGGTGACGGCGGGAAACAGCATGGAGGCCGCCGCGTACGGATACGCTCCGGACGGGAGGTCCCCGTCCGTGGCCGGCAGCGATCGCAGAACCGGAACGGAAAACGCTCCGGGGCTGAAGTGCAGGATCCCCCGGTTTTCCCCTTCTGATGCCGAAAGCCGGCGGACGTACGGATAGGCCCAGTATTCGCCCGAGATTTCCCCTGTTCCGGACCGGATTTCGAAACTGCCGGGAAGACGGCCGTCCGGGAAGAGCACCGTCGTCTCGTCACGTCCGTCCTGGTCCGCGTCGACGGCCCAGGAGACGAGTTCTCCCTTTTTCAGCTCGAACCTTTCCTCCGGCTCACCGTCTTCGTCGGTGTCGATGACGGCCCCGCCCTCGAACCCGGACAGCCGCCGGGACAGGGCCCGCCGGAATTCGTCGTCGGCTATTTCCGCGGCCCTGCGGACCAGGTCCATCCGGAGAAAACCTCCGAGATCGGCGAACCGTTCGAGCTCCCCGATCCGGTTTTCCGGCACGGATTCCAGAAGCGCGCACGAAACCGCGGGATCGGTACCGCCCGCGCTGAAATACTCCTCCGCGAGCGCCGGGACGCCGTCCGGCGGCGTGACGCGCCGGATGTAAAGCGAAAAAGCGGGAAAATTCGCGGGATTTTTCCTGTCCATGAGCCGGAAAAGACGGGAAACGCCGGGGTCCAGCGGGTCCTTGAGAAGAAAGGCGGCCCGGATGAATCGCGGGTCCCCGGGGTAAGCGGCGAGAGCCGAGTCGATTTCCTTCATCGCGCCGGAAAGGTCTCCCAGTCCGATGAGGCATTGGATGCGAAGGTGATCGCCATCGGCGCAGCGGGGTTTCAGGCCTTCCAGGACTTTCAACGCTTCGTCGTACGCGCGGGTCAGGGTCAAAAGTCCGGCGGTCCGGACCGCTCCGTCGCGGGGGGAAAACCTTTCCCAGGTCCCTCCCGCAGCCGCGGCGCGGGCCGCCTTCAGGGCTTTCCTGCGGGTGCCCCGCTCCCTGCCCAGGACCTGGCTTTTCAGATACAATGCGTCGGAGAAATCCGGGTGAAACAGCAGGGCCGACTCGGCCAGCGAAAGGGCCCGGGCGTAACCGCCTTTCTCATAAAGCTCAGCGGCGCGGGCGGTGTAGACCCGCGCGAGACCCGTGTCGGCGGCAAGGGGAAAGGCTGCGAGGAGAAGGCCGGCCGCGAGAAAATGAACGCTGCAAGGCTTCCTCATATTTCCCCCGATTTCCTATTTTTCCTCGTCCCGGGCGACGATTCCCCGTCCCGGCCTTTCGGGAAAGCCCAGGAGCCTGCGGATTTCGTCGTCGTCGAGGGTTTCTTTCTCCACCAGCGTTTCAGCCAGAAGCTCGAGCTGGTCCCGGTGGGCGGTCAGGATTTCCTCCACTTCACGCAGGGCGTCCCGTATGATGAGGGTGATGGCCCCGTCGATCTTCCGGGCGGTTTCCTCCGAGTAATCCTTGTGCCGTGCGATTTCCTTTCCCAGGAATATCGGCTCGTCCTCCTGCCCGTAGGCGACGGGCCCGAGGTCCGTGCTCATGCCCCATTCGCAGACCATCCGTCGGGCGAGCTCCGTTGCCTGCTCGATGTCGTTTTTTGTGCCCGTGGTGGTCTCGTTGTAGATGATCCGCTCCGCCACATACCCCCCCAGCGCGATCCGTATCCGGTCTTCCAGCCAGCCGCGGGACTTGGAATACGCGTCGTTTTCCGGCAGGGACATCGCGAGCCCCAGCGCCCGGCCGTGGGGGATGACCGTGACTTTATGGAGGGGATCGGCGTTCTTCAGGTAATAATGCAGCAGGGCGTGGGCCGATTCGTGTATCGCGGTCATCTTCTTTTCTTTCGGAAGAATGACCCGGGATTTCCGCGCCACTCCCAGCAGAATTTTGTCCCGGGCCTCCTCGAAGTCGTCCATTTCGACCAGGGTCTTGTCCTTGCGTGCCGCGAAAAGCGCCGCCTCGTTGACCAGGTTCGCCAGGTCTGCCCCGGATGTGCCCGGGGTGGCCCGGGCGAGACGCGGCAGGTCCACCGCGGGGGCGAGGGGAATCCGTCCGCAGTGGATTTTCAGGATGTCCTCCCGTTCCTGGATGTCCGGCATGTCGACGACAACCTGCCTGTCGAACCGTCCCGGACGCAGCAGGGCCGGGTCCAGAACATCCGGGCGGTTGGTCGCGGCGAGAATGATGACGCCGTCCTTCGTGTCGAAGCCGTCCATCTCCACGAGCATCTGGTTAAGAGTCTGCTCCCGTTCGTCGTGGCCGCCCCCGTAGCCCGCACCGCGGGTGCGCCCCACAGCGTCAAGCTCGTCGATGAAAAGGATGCAGGGGGCGTTCTTGCGGCCCTGCTCGAAAAGGTCCCGGACCCGGCTCGCCCCGACGCCGACGAACATCTCGACGAAGTCCGAGCCGGACATGTGAAAAAAGGCCACGTTCGCCTCGCCGGCGCAGGCCTTGGCGAGAAGGGTCTTACCGGTGCCGGGCATACCCACCAGCAGTACACCCTTCGGAATTTTCGCCCCCATTTTCGTGAACTTGCCCGGATTTTTCAGGAATTCCACGACCTCCTGGAGTTCGTATTTCGCTTCCTTCTGCCCGGCCACGTCGGAAAAGGTCATTTTCTTTCCGTCGTCGATGTAGAGTTTCGCCCTGCTTTTGCCGAACGAGAAGGCCTTGTTGCCGCCGCCCTGGAGCTGGCGGAACATGAACCAGATGAAGAAGAAAACGATGAACCAGGGAATGAAATCGATGATGATCTGCATGGGGGACATGGTCTTGAGGCCGCCGGAAATCCTGACGTTCTTTTCCCGCAACAGGGGAATGAGGCCGCTGTCCAGGTAGGGGATGTTCGTCTTGAACATCGTGATGTCCCCACCCCGGCCTTTCAGGGTCCCCTGGATTTCGTACTGGTCAAGAATTTTCACGGATTCGACTTCGCCCTGTTCGACGTAGCCGAGAAACACGGAATAGGGAATTTCGGTTCCCGTGTTCTTGTCGCTGAAAAAGAAAAAAAGAATGAACATGCTCATCAGCACGACGAGAAATATCAAGGCGAAACGATTGTTGTTGAAGTTGAACCGAATCTGTCTCGGATTCTTCGGTTCGTTCGAATTTTTCTGATTATCCACGTCCCTCTCCCATTGTGAACACCCGGAAACGGAAAAATCTCTCGTCTCCTTGTCCCCGTATCGCGCTTTCGGGGGCCCGTATCGTCGGGAATCCCCACGGCTCGGTCAAAAGTCCCACGATTTCGTTTCCGCGCTGCACCACCGGAACGATGTCCCGAAGGTTTTCCGGAATACGCATGTCGGAAAACATTTTTTTCAGTGTTTTATTCCCGCCCCCGGTACGCAGACCGTCTCCCGGGCGTCTCGATCGCACTATAAGATACCCGTTCTTGCCGCACGGGAAGACATTGTTTTCGGAACGCAACGCCGGAGGAGCCTCATCGACCTGAATCAGGATCCGT
>CAZGUL010000178.1:0-6486 GCA_964529055.1 uncultured Spirochaetaceae bacterium | reverse complement strand
GGACCGGGCCGTCTCGCCCAGGTAGGCGCCGCCGATACCGACGACGACCGTCGGCGCGATCTGGAGTCGTCCCAGATACAAATTCGTCAGCTCCGCGCCGACATACACGTTCATCGGGATGATGTCGAAGACGGACAACGCCGCGGTCGCGATGCTGAGCGGGATCTCGACCCCCACCACGGGACGGGTCAGGAAATACCCCCGGGACAGCACCGCCTTGAGTCCGACCATGGGGATGAAGGAGATGTCGTAGTTGTCCACCATGAAAGCGCCGGCGTACAGCATCCCCTCGATCCCGATCCGCGGAATTTCCTGAAGCTGGTCGCCCACCTGGGGCTTGCCGGCGGCGTAAATGAGCTGCGCAACGGAAAACTGCTCCTGCACTTCCTTGACGATGAGAAGTCCTTTTTCGTCCATGGCCTGGAAACCCGCCACGTTCCGGTAGCCGATGATGGCGTACTCGTCGCCCACCATGATGCCCATGTTCCGGCCCAGCTCGAACACGATGTCCCGCCCCATGACCTGGACGATTCCGCTCTTGACCTGGAACTCCGGGACCTTGCGGATCTCGAAGGTCAGCATGCCGGGGATGCCCCCGATGGCCGCCTGCACCGCGTTGTTCGCGTTCTTGTCCTGGCCCGAGGATTCCACGAAGAACTGGGCCGAGCTCCGGCCCTCGTCCACGTTGACGATGGTGAAGGAGGTCCTGATTCTCGCCTTGTAGCTGCCGTCCCGGAGCTGTTCGAGGTTGTAGAACGAAACCGAGGGAATCACGACGAGAAAGGCGCCCACGAGGCGGTTCCAGTCTCTTTCGGTGAAGGCCTCCTGTCCCATCAGCACCCGTTCCGGGATTTCCACATTCCTGCTTTTGAAGTCCTTGATCTTTTCGACGAAATCGGTGACGTCCCGGGAATCCAGGCGCTGCGTCAGGCCGATGACGTCGAACCTGCCTATGTTGATGAAAACGCTGCGGATCTGGTCGTCTATCGAGCCCAGGGCGCCCTGCGGGATGGACCAGTCGTGATAGCTCAGATTGAAAACCGCGATCTCCTTCTTTTCGGATACCACCTGGCCGAAAAGCCCCTGGCCGGCCAGCGCAATCACCGCCGACAGCACAAGGAAACGTGCCGCTCCTCTCATCCGCTCCCCCCTGTTTTTATGTTCATCTAACCCTTTTTTCAAACCTTCACAATCTTATCATCGCGCCTAGCCTTGTCAATACGATTCGCTTTTTTTCCGTCAGAACCCGGTTCGCGCCGGCTCATTCCGGTGGATTTTGGGCCCCCGCATCGGATGGAACATCTCCGGCGGCGCCCTCCGGCGGTTTCGTCCTGATGCCGAATTCGTCCAGGAGCCCGGCAATTCCACCGGGACCGCCGATGAACGAATAGCCCCGGGCCGGCAGGGGACCGGGGACGAAGGCGTCCGCGGACGACGAGACGATCCTGCCGTCCAGCTTCCACTGGCTTACCAGGGTATCGCCGGAACTTTCGACAAACAGCTCGAGCAGAACCGTCTTTCCGGAAGGCAGGACGACGCCGGCCTTCTTCTCGATGCGCGCGTCGCCGGATATCATGCGGCAGGAGAGGACTCCCTCCTGGTCGGTGAAAACCGAGAATTCGAACAGTCCGTCGTCGGACATTGTCCGGAACAGGACGCGTCCGGCTGTATCGTCCCCGGGGAAAAGCCGCGCGGCCAGAGTGAAGGGCGAAAAACGCTCCCCGGCGGCGGGCAAAAGGATTTCCGCGGCTTTGAACCCCGATTTGCCGTCCAGGAGATAACCGAAGGCGTCCTGCAGAAAATCCATTTTCGGCTCTCCGATCGTTTCCAGGTTGCCGCCGCCGTACCCGGTCTTGTCGTTTCGGAAACCGTCGTCGTTCAGGTTGCCGAGAAAATGGAAAAGGGAGTAATACTCCGATTCCGGCGCGAAGTCGGTGTCGGCGAGCCGGCGGGTTTTGTCCACATAGACCTGCCCCGCCAGACGCACGGACGCGGGAAAGCCGAAGGAAGACCCCGGGGAAGGCGGGAAGGGAAAAAGCTCCACCCGCACCGCGTAGACGCCTTCCACCGCCGGCGCGTTCCACAGGAACCTGTCCCCGCCCCGGGAAACGACGGCTTCCTGAACCGTCCTGCCGTCCACGATCCATCGGAAGAACGGGTCCGCCCCCGCGGGAACGGAGAAGAAAGCGCGGAAAATTCCCGTCGACCCCGGCAGGAAGGAGGGCGGGTAGGCGGCGATTTTGGTGATTCCGTAGGTGCCGGAATCACAGAAAAAGACCGTTTTTCTTTCGGCGATCTTCTCGTCCCCGTCCTTCAGGGTGAAGGTCACGGAGTAAAGACCCGGTTCCAGGGCCGCCGGCAAGGGAACGGAAGCGGGGCCGCCGCCCGCCAGGGTGTCGGGTCCGAATTTTAACGCCGTTTCCGCGGCGCCGTCCGCCGGCGCGAGATGCGTTTCCAGCGACCAGGATTCGCGGGATTTGCTTTTCGCCCCCTCGGCCGGCACGAGATTGACCTGGATCGGCGTTCCCGGCGCCACCAGCGAACCGTCCGGAATCGTCGAAATCGTGACCCCCGGAGCTTCGGTAACGCCGCCGTCGAACATCGGATCGCCGGAACATCCCGCGAAAAGGAGGAAAGTCACCGCTGCGAAGACCGCAAACCGCCTCATACCAGCAAATATACATCTTTTTTCCGCTTGTTGCTTGGTTTGCACTCGTGTAGTATAGGCTATGCGAAACAGCGTTCTCGTGATTCACATAGACAACTTCCTACACAACCTGGGCGTCGTTCGCAGGCTCGTGGGTCCGCAGGTAAAGATTTCCGCCTCCGTGAAGGCGGACGCGTACGGTCACGGCGCGCTGGACATCGCCCGCGCCGCCGAACGGGGGGGGGCGGATTTTCTCGGCATCGCCGCGCCCGAGGAAGGTTCGGAACTCCGGCGGGCGGGCATCGTCATGCCTCTCCTGCTGTACGGACTCTGCCTCCCCGGCGACGTTAAACTCATTATAGAGCACGAGATATCCGCCATGGTCGCCGACGACGAAGGCATCGACACCTTCGAGGCCGCCGCGGTGGTGCGGGACAAACCGGCTCTTTTGCACCTGAAAATCGACACCGGCATGGGACGGATCGGCTGCGCTCCGGAAGAAGCCGTCCGGCTCGCCGAAAGAATCGCGTCCTCCCCCTACCTGAAGCTCGAGGGTGTCTGCACCCATTTTCCCGCCTCCGACGAAAAGGACCTGACCTTCACCCGGGAACAGATCGCCCTGTTCCGCGGCCTGGCGAACCGGATGAAGGCGGCGGGCATCAACCCCGGCATTCTCCACGCATCGAACTCCGGCGGCATCCTGCAATGTCCGGAGGCGAATTTCTCGATGGTGAGGCCCGGCATTCTCCTGTTCGGCTACTATCCTTCGAAAGACGTCGCGAGGCCGCTGGAAATACGTCCCGTCATGGAACTGCGGAGCCGCGTCCTTTTCCTGAAAAAAGTCCCCGCCGGCACCCCGATTTCCTACGGCTGCACCTACCGGACCGCGGCGGAAACCTGGATCGCGACCCTCGGCACCGGCTACGCCGACGGCTACCCGCGCTCGCTGTCGAACAAGGGGAGGGTCCTCATCGGCGGAAAAACCTACCCCGTCGCAGGAAGGGTGACGATGGACCAGGTCATGGTCGACCTGGGGCCGGAAACCGGCGTCAACCGCTACGACGAGGCCGTCATGTTCGGGCCGGACCCCGCGGGCCCCAGCGCCGAAGACCTGGCCGAGCTGGCGGGAACGATACCCTACGAAATCACCTGCGGCATAAACCGGAGGATTCCCCGGATGGTCGCGGGGGGCGGAGGGGCGTAGAAGGCGCGGCGGCGGCGGAACAATCGTGCAAAACAATCGTTTTAGATTGTTCCTCATCTTTTAAGCTGGAACAATCTTTTTAGGTGTTCCCTGGTTTAGGCCCCTCCCCAGATCCGCGCCAGGTTGACGACGGTCTCGGCGGCCCGGGTCATGGCGGACAGGGCGGCCCATTCGGTCCGGGAGTGGAAGTTTTCGCCGCCGGCGAAAATGTTCGGCGTCGGGATGCCCCTCTCGGAAAGCCGGGCGCCGTCGGTACCCCCCCGGATGCTCTTGTAGACCGGCTCGATCCCCGCCGCCCGCACCGCTTCGTCGAGGAAGGCGACGACCCGCGGATCGGCGCGGAACGCGTCCCGCATGTTCAGGTACTGCTTCTCCTCCGTCACGACAACCCGTCCCCCGGGAAATGCCGCCTCCACGGCGGCGGCGAATGCCTTCGCCGCGTCGATCCTCCGCCGGATGTCCGCCGCCTCGAAATCACGGAGATACACTTCCACGGATGCCTCCTCGAGGCTTCCTTTTATTTCCATCGGGCAGTAATAGCCGAAGCGCCCGTCCGTCGCCTCGGGGCTTTCGCTGCGGGGAAGAAGGCCGACGAACATCGCGGCCATCGCGACGGCGTTGGCCAGCCTGCCGCGGGCATGCCCGATGTGGATGACCCGGCCGGTGAATTTGACATCCAGCCGGTATGCGTTGAAGCACTCCGCCTCGACGGTGCCCTCCCCGTCGCCGTCCAGGGTGTAGGCCGCCTTCGACCGGATGAGCTCCATGGGAAAGCGGTCCATGCCCTTGCCGGTTTCCTCGTCGGGGGTGAAAATGAATTCGATTTCACCGCAGGGAATTTCGGGATGGGCGGCGAGATATTCCGCGGCGCTCACGATCGCCGCGATCCCCGCCTTGTCGTCCGCGCCCAGCAGGGTCGTCCCGTCGGACGTGACGATCGTGTCGCCCGCGAAGCGGGACAGGCGCGGGTTATCCGCCGGGTCCAGCACGACCCCGTCCTCGAGCCGTATCGGCAAGCCGTCGTAGTTCTCGTGGACCCGGGGCCTGACGTCGGTCCCGGGAACGTCCGCCGCGGTGTCCACGTGGGCGATGAAGCCGACGCAGGGGACGGAGGACGGCCGCGGCAGATTCGACGGCAGCCGCGCGACGAGGAAGCCCTCGGCGTTCACCGTCACGTCGGCGATTCCGCATTCCCGCAGCTCCTTTTCCAGGATGCGGATGAGCTTCCACTGGCAGTCCGTGGAGGGCGTTTTTTCCCCCGCGGCATGCCGATCCGACTGGGTGCCGATCGCGGCGTAGCGCAGGAAACGTTCCAGGAGGCGGCCGCGGAATTCCGCGGAAAAGGCTTGATGGAGGGCCGGATTTTTCATGCCCCCATGGTACGACGAAACGGTTCGGCGCATCAACGCGGGCAGACGAAGGGCTTCCCGTCATTTATACTCACCGCCATGAGCATCCGCTGGGGCCTCTGCTGTCTTTTCGTCCGCGAACCGGTGCGTTTCCGGACCGCCACCGCGAAAACTCTGCTGCCGCTGTCCGCCTCCGAACGGGCCCGCCGGCTCGGCGAACTGTGCAGGTCCAACGCGGAAAGTCTCGTTCTCGCCGTGGAAACCTGCGGACGCCTGGGCATCCGGGCATTCCGGATTTCCAGCGGCCTTTTTCCCCTGAAGACGCACCCGGTTCTCCGCTACGCGTTGAAAAGTCTCCCCGGCGGCGGCGAGGCCGACGCGGCGGTCCGGACCGCCGGACGCCGGGCCGCCGAACTCGGTATCCGCCTGTCGTTCCATCCCGATCAGTTCGTCGTGCTGAACTCCCCGCGGCCCGAAGTCGTCGCGGCGGCCCTCGAGGACCTGCGCTACCACCTGGAAATCGCGGAGGCCGCGGGGGCCGACGTCGTCAACATCCACGGCGGCGGCGCCTACGGCGACCCGGCGGCGGCGCTGGAGCGGCTCCGGAGAACCCTGGACGGGCTCCCCGGCGGCATCCGGAATATGCTCACGCTGGAGAACGACGACCGGGTCTTTCCTCCGTCCCTGCTGCTGCCGGTCTGCGAAGCTTCCGGGATTCCCTTCGTCTACGACATCCACCATCACCGCTGCCTGCCGGACGGGCTTTCGCCGGAAGACGTCACCCGCCGGGCGTTCGCCACCTGGGACCGGGAACCCCTCTTCCACGTTTCCTCCCCCGCGTCGGGCTGGGAGGCGGGGCGGGACCCGAAACCCCACGCCGATTATCTGGACCCGGCGGACGTTCCCGCCTTCTGGCTTGCCGAGGCCCGTTGTCGAACCTTCACGGTGGACGTGGAAGCCAAGGCGAAGGAGCTTGCCGTCACGGCGGCGTACGACGCCTTCGGCGCCGCCCCCGGCGGCTGACGAGGGCCGCGCCGGTACGGTATAATCGGAGCATGAAGCCTCCGTACCGCTGCCTGATCATGGACCACGACGACACTGTCGTCACGAGCACACCGCAGATACACTACCCGGCCCATGTGGAAACGCTGAAGCGGATACGGCCCGGCGCCCGGCCGGTGACTCTGGACGAATGGTTCCGGAAGAACTTCCACCCCGGCATCATGGGCTTCCTGCAGGACGAGCTCGGCTTCACCCCCGAGGAGATCGAGGAGGAGTACCGGATC
>CAZGUL010000177.1:0-6491 GCA_964529055.1 uncultured Spirochaetaceae bacterium | reverse complement strand
CCCGCGAGGCCAGGCTGCAGACGTAAAAAGCCGCGCCCCTGACCATATCGGTGTCCCGTATTTTTCGCGCCGCGTCCTTCCTTACCAGGAAGAGTCTGCGTTCCAGCTCGTCCCCCGAAAGACCGCCGGCGGAAAGGTAGACCTGCTCCATCGCCGGTTCGCAGGCCAGCGCCCCCGGGCCGAGAAGCGAATTGTCCCGCTCCAGGGGCCGCCATCCCAGCACGGAAGCGCCGAATCCGGCGGCAGCGGCCTCGAACCGGTTTTTCTGCGCGGCCTTCTCCCCGGGGTCGGCGGACAGAAAAACGTTTCCCGCCGCGTATTTCCCCCGGGGGGGGAGAACGATGCCTTCCCGGGCCGCCGCTTTTTCGACGAATTCCCAGGGCATGGCGGTGAGGATCCCCGCGCCGTCGCCGGTGTTCTTTTCCGATCCCACGGCCCCCCGGTGGGTCATGTTCACCAGGACCTTCCCGGCGTCCCGGACGATGGAATGGGACCTCTGACCCTTCAGATGGGCCACGAAACCGACTCCGCAGGAATCCTTTTCCCACGCGGGATCGTAGAGCCCGTATTTCTCCGGCCGGCGGTTGTATGACATGACGGTTTCCTCCTGAGCGTGACACTCCGCGGGGGACGCGGCACGGTATAATTATGCAATCCCTATGCCAAGAATTGCATAATTTTACATTTCATTGCGGGAAAACGAGATAGCGATCAGATATTGAAATGGCGGGAGGAAAAAATTGTCCGGAATGTAGGTTTTTTCCGATTTTACCTACATTCCGGTAGCTTTTACATGATGTCCAGGAAGGGAATGTTCAAGAGGGCAAGGCCGTTTTCCAGCACCTGGAGGACCCCGCGGGACAGGGTGACCCGCGCCGCCGTGACGTCCCTGTCCGCGTTGTGCAGGATCGGGTGATCGTGGTAGTAGCGGCTGAAGGTTTTCGCGGTTTCGTAAAGAAAGGCCGCCACCAGGGACGGGTTGTACGAAAGGGCGGCCTGTTTCACCGTTTCCGGAAATTCCGCTACGAGCTTTACCAGGCTCCACTCTTCCTCGCCCTGCAGAAGTTCAGGCCGGAACTCGCGGCCCCCGAGCTCCGGCATATCCGCCGATTTTCGCATCATGCTGCTGATGCGCGCGCCCATGTACTGCAGGTAGGGACCCGTGTTGCCGGTGAAGGAAAGGGATTCCTTCGGGTTGAAGATCATGTCCTTGGACGGGGTGCTCTGCAGCAGGTAGTAATGGACGGCGCCGAGGGCGATTTTTTCCGCCGTGCCTTCCACGTCCCCGACCTCGTCTTCGCGTTCCTTGGACCTGATTTCCTCGGCGGCCATCTCCGCCAGTTCCCTCAGGAGATCGTCGGCGTCCACCACGGTGCCTTCCCGGCTCTTCATCTTGCCCTCCGGCAGGTTGACCATGCCGTAGGACAGGTGATGGAGGTTCTTCGCCCACCCGTGGCCGAGCCGCTCGAGAACGTGAAACAGCACCGTGAAGTGATAGTTCTGCTCCGACGCGACGACGTAGATGAGCCGGTCGAAAGGCCAGTCCCGGTGCCGGGAGATCGCGGTGCCGATGTCCTGGGTCAGATACAGGGACGTGCCGTCGCTGCGCAGCAGGACCTTTTTGTCCAGGCCGATGTCGGCCAGGTCGGCCCAGATCGAACCGTCGGCTTCGCGGTAGAAAATTCCCCGCCGGAGACCGTCCAGGATTTCATCCCGTCCCTTCCGGTAGACCTGGCTTTCGAAGTAGTACTGGTCGAAATGGATGCCCGTCCTGGCATAGGTTTCCTTGATCCCGTCGATGGCCCAGCGGTTCATTTTTTCCCACAGGGCCCGCACGTCAGGATCGCCCTGCTCCCACAGCCGCAGAAGCTCCCGGGCCCTCTCCTCGGCGCCGGGGTCGTTTTTGGCCATGTCGGTGTAGAGAACATAGTATTTCCCGACGAAGTGATCCGATTTGATACCCTCGTCCTCCGGCGTTCTCCCGCCGCCGAGTTCCCGGTACGCCAGCATGGACTTGCAGATGTGGACCCCCCTGTCGTTGATCAGGTCCACGGTGCGGACGTCGGCGCCGGCGGCGCGGAGGATCCGCGCCACGCTCTCTCCCAGCGCGTCGTTGCGCAGGTGTCCCAGGTGCAGGGGTTTGTTGGTGTTGGGACTGGAGAATTCCACCATGATCTTCTGCCCCGAAAGCGCGTCGCTGTTTCCGTAGGAGGCGCCTTCCGCGGCGAGGCGCCGCAGGACCTCGGCCGCCACGACGGGCCGGGACAGCCGGATGTTCAGGTACGGCCCCGCGAGGGAGAGCTTCCCTCCCTGTTCCGCGGCGAAGACGCCGAGTCCGGCCAGGATTTCCTCCCCGATTTTCGCCGGAGCCGCCTTCAGAAGCTTCGCGAACGGGAAAAGAGGCACGGCGATGTCTCCCAGGTCCGGCCGAGGCGGCGTTTCCAGCACGATCTTGTCCGGGGTTATCCCCTCCGTCACGCCCCTCCGGGCGGCCGCCGAGATCACCGCGGCGAGAACCGCGTCCTTCCACGCGTTTTTGTAATCCTTCATCGGTACGTTTCCTTTCTTTCGGACGCATCGCCTGAAAGGGCCAGCATCCGGGTGTAATTTCCGCTTCCTTCCCGTCGGTAGGAGCCGAACCGGGGGTCGCAGACGGTGCATTCGGAGTAAACCGCCGCTTCGGCGAGCCCCGCGGCGGCGAGAATGTTCCTGTTCGCCGCCCTGAGATCCAGATGCCATCGCCCGCCGCCGCACACCGCTGCTCCGGGTCCGTGGGCCGCCTCGAACGCCTCGGCGCGTTCCCGGCTCACATCGTAGCAGCAGGGGCCGATGCAGGGGCCGAAGATGACTTCGACATCCGCGGGATCGCAGCGGTACCCGGCCTCCAGCATCCGCAGGGCCTCCCGCAGGATCCCCGTCCCCTTCCAGCCGGAGTGCAGGACGCCCCGGATCCGCCGGACGGGGTCCCGGATGAAGATCGGCATGCAGTCCGCCGCCGTCACCCCGATTACGGTGTCCGGGTCGTCGGTCAGGAGGCCGTCCCCCGCGAGTCCGGAGGGGTCCATCCCCGCGTCGGCCCTGCGGACGATTCGCGTATGGTCCTGACGCAGATGGACGAATCTTTTGCCGGGGAAGAGGGCCCGCACCGCCCCCAGTATCCGCGGATTCGGCATGGTTTTCAGGCTCATGTCCCCCGCCGCGGCCAGGGACAGAAATGCCGCCGCCCCGCCGCCGGAGTCGTCTCCGGGCCATCGCAGCGGGAGCCACTCCCCGTCGTTTCCGGTCTTCACGAAAGGATATGTACCAGCTTTTCCGGTTCTCGTCCAGCGGAGGTCACATTCTGCTGCTTTCGACGAGAAAGGCTTTTTCCGTCAGCGCGGCCATGGTCTTCGTTTTCCTCAGGACATCGTCGAGCCCTTTCGTGAAATTCTGGTTCGACTTCCCCCCCAGATACCCGTAATTCGACAGCGTGTCGTAGCGGCCGCCGATTTCGCCGTAGAGAATGCCGTTGAGAATCCTCGCGACGGCCTGGAGCCCGTTCTGCACGCCGCCGATGAGGGCCTCGGCCTCCCTGTCGGCGTTTCTGACGATGTTTTCGATTTTCCGTTTTTTCATCGCCCCGGGAGCCATGTCCTTTTCGACGGCTTCGACGGCCTTTCTCATCTCTCCGCCGGCCTCGAACTTGTTCTCGTAAGCCTCCAGGTTTTCACCCGCCTTGAGCAGGATGGTGTAGGACTCGGTGAATTCCTGCCTGTTGTCGTCCTTGTAGAATTCGCCGTCGATGAGCAGAATTTTGAGGTACCTGTTGAATTCCGCGGGAAATATCCGTGAGAAGAAGGTTTTCAGGAGCCCCAGAGTCAACGAGAACGTGCCCGGGTCCTCGCCTTCGGAGGAAGGAAAGGAATAATTTCTCAGCGGAATGAACTGAACGGGTCCCAGGGCCTCCTGGATTTCCGTCCGGACCTCGGTGCGTTTCCGCTCGGCGGTGAAAGCCCGGTGCAGCTGATCAATCCTGCCGCGCCAGAACTGCTTCAGGAGCGCGAACCAGTCCTCTCCGCCGCCGATATCGGCGCAGACATGGTTGATGTCCCCCGACACGTACCGCGCCAGAAGAACGAACGGAAAATTCCTGTTCAGGCTGCGGATCTTTTCCAGCGCCGTGTCGGCGGCCTTTCCCTGGCGGGTCAGGTCTTCCTCCATGTTGTAGGCGCTGTTTTCCGCCTTCTCGTCGTCCAGAAAGAGAAACATCGCCTTTATCAGCGCCGGCGACGGGGCGATTTTCATGCTGTGCATGATCTCCGCCAGCCGGATGACCGGGTCCTTTATCCTGCCGATGGGGCAGGCCACGGGGGGAAGCTCCGACACCGGGTTGAAGGCTCCGATGAGCCTGTCGAAGGGAAACGCGGACAATGTGTACAGATAATGAATGAGCTTCATGTTGCGGTACATCACCGCCCGTCCCGCCGCCGGAAGGAACTGCAAAACGTCATCCAGGCTGTTTTCCATCATTTTTTTTATTTCCGTGTCCGAAAGGTCGGACGAGGGCGGCGGCGCCAGGTTTTCGTTTTCCTCCCCGCGGACCGGGACTTCCCCTTTGGAGAGATACTTCGCGATCTGATAGGAAGGTTCGGTTTCCTCCAGAAGACGGTTCCGGGCCTCCTCCATTTCGAGCCCCGCGAGGAAGGCCACGAAATCGGTTTTCTGCGGACCCATGATCTTGCCCAGGACGGGAACGAAGACCGCGATGTTTTCCCTGAGGTTCTTCACTTCCTCGACAAAGGCGGGAAGGACGAGTCCCCGGGATGTGTCGAGGAGGCCCGGGTACCGGCGATGAATCTCCCGGGCCACGTCGGAAAGGAGCCGTTCCTCCAGCACGTCCTCCCGGGTCCGGCCGGAAAAGAGGGTTTTGAGAAAAATCACGAGCTTCGCCATGAGACCCAGGTTGGCATACGTCTGGTCCAGGTCGACCGAAGGAGAGGCGGGCTCTTCCTCGGCGAGGGGCTCCTCGGAGATGGAAAAAAGACTTCCGATTTTTTCCAGCATCCGGCGCCGCTCGTCCCGGGAAAGATCCTTGACCAGCTTGTCGAAAACCGTGTTAGCCTGCATGTTTGTATTATAGCCCAATTTCACGATTGACAAAATGCTTCCGTTCGATTATTAAAGTGGTAACGTATGCGGCAAAACCGGAGATTCTTTATCGGCATTAATTTCATTCGACTCGGTCCGGCCTCTCGGCAGGAAGAGTAGTCTGGTACGTGACCGGATACTGCGGCCGTCCTTCCTGCCGGGGGGACGGCCGATTTTTTTATCCGGCGGGGTCCGCCGGAAAGGGAGTCGACAATGACGAAAAGAAAAATCAGCCTTTTCGACACCACCCTGCGGGACGGTATGCAGGGAATCGAGGTGAGTTTCAGCCTGAGCGACAAAATTCAGATCGCCCATAAACTGGATGATCTCGGAATCGACTTCATCGAAGGCGGATTCCCCCTGTCCAACGAAAAGGAGGCGGCCTTCTTCGAGCAGGTGAAAAAGGAAAAATTCTCCCATGCGGAAATCGCCTCCTTCGGATCGACCCGCAAGCCGGGCCACAAGGCCGGCGAGGACGCCCACATCCGGGCCCTGCTGGAGGCGGAGACCTCCGCGGTCGTCGTCGTCGGAAAAACGTGGAAGGCCCATGTGGAGAAGGTTCTGAAAACGTCCCTGGATGAAAACCTGGAAATGATCCACGATTCCCTCCGTCACCTGAAGAGCGAGGGCCGCAAGGTGATCTTCGATCTGGAGCACTTTTTCGACGGCTGGAAGGACGACCCCGCCTACGCGCTTAAAGTGCTGGAAACCGGCACCGATGCGGGGGCAGACTGGCTCGTTCTGTGCGACACCAACGGAGGAGTCCTCCCGATGGAGGTGGACCGGATACTCAGGACGCTGCCCCAGAACGAACTCGCCCCCATCGGCGTACACTTCCACAACGACACGGGAAACGGCGTGGCCAACAGCATCATCGCGCTGGAAGCGGGTGCCGGCCATGTGCAGGGAACGATCAACGGCTGGGGCGAGCGGTGCGGCAACGCGAACCTCTGCGTCATCATCCCCAACATCGCCTTGAAGCTGGGGTACGAAACCTTCGCGAACGACAACATCAGGAAACTGACGTCCCTGTCCCGTTTCGTGTCGGAGAAGGCCAACATCATCCCGGACAAGAGGCAGCCCTACGTCGGCGAGGCCGCCTTCAGCCACAAGGCCGGCCAGCACGCCGACGTCCTGGCCAAGGCGGACTATCTGATGGAGCACATCGATTCCCGTCTGGTGGGCAACGAGAGGCGCATCCTTCTTTCCGAGCTGGCCGGAAAATCCACCATCGTGGACAAGCTCTCGAAGTACGGGAATTTCGACAAGAATTCCCCGGTGGTTGAGAAGCTCATCAAGAGCCTGAAGGACAAGGAACGGGGGGGCTACGAGTACGAGGCCGCGGAAGCCTCCTTCGACATCCT
>CAZGUL010000176.1:0-6518 GCA_964529055.1 uncultured Spirochaetaceae bacterium | reverse complement strand
GTTCCCGGCTCGGCGGACACGATGGACACGCTTTTTTCGAACAGGGCGTTGACGAGGCTCGATTTTCCGGCGTTGCGGACCCCCGCGACGACGATGGCGGAGGATTCCGCCAGGGGTGTTTCCAGTTTCATACAACCTCCCGGGCCGCGAGCGCGTCGCCGCGTTCCCACGAAACCTCGAGGCCGTCCCCGGCCATGCGGGCGGAAAACCCGTCCGGGGCGGCGAAGCCCGACTCGGACAGGCACACCTTCCCGGGATACAGAAGGTAACGCTGCCGGGCGGCCTCCGGCGAAATGTTGGGCATCAGCACGTTGGCCCCGGCCCGGAGCATCATTTCCCGGCCCTCGGGGTGGATGCTCCCGGCGGCGGTGGTGGCCGGGATGTGGCACCGCGGGAGGGCCAGCCGCAGCAGGGCCGTCGCCCGCAGGGCGGTTTCGAGACGGCCGCCCGGATGATCCCCGAGGGGCGTGTCCGGGTGGGGAATGAAGGGGCCCGCGCCGCCCATGTCCATGTCGAGCTTCGCGGCGAGCTCCACGTTCCGGACCAGGGCGTCCGACGGCTCGCCGGGGAGCCCGGTCATGAAGCCGGAACCCAGCTGCAGACCCGCGGCCCGGATGTCCTCCAGGGCCCGGAGCCGCCGCTTCAGGGGGATTCCCGCCCGGAGGCGGCGGTGCAGGTCCGGGTCCGCGGTCTCGAAGCGCATCAGGTAGCGGTCGGCGCCGGCGGCCCGGAGCTCGGTGTATTCGCTCCGCGACCGTATTCCGAAACTGAGGGTGATTGCGGGGCCCTCCCCGGCGGAGGCCCGGGCGGTCTCGACGAGCCGCAGGAGACCTTCGCCCCGCAGATAGTCGGCCTCCCCTCCCTGCAATACGAAGGTCCTGAAGCCCGCCCGGAGCCCCGCCCGGACAGTCGCGGTGAGCGTCCCGGCGGAGAGCCGGTAACGCCGCGCCGCCCGGTTGTCCCGGCGGATGCCGCAGTAGAGGCAGTTCATCGCGCATTCGCTCGAGACTTCGACCAGGCCCCGGAGAAGCACCTTCCTGCCGTGAACCCTGTCGGCGGTTTCGCGGGCCAGGGCGAAGAGCTCCGCGTCCGGCAGGGCGTTCCACTCACGGATTTCGGCGGGACCGGCGCTCACAGGTAGATGTCCCTTTCGCCGCCGGCGGTCCGCCGGAGGGCGTCGTCCAGGTATGTCCGGGTTTTCTCCGCCGTTTCGCCTTTCATCGCGCCGATGAGCGCGAGGCCCTTGTCCCGGACCGGGGGAGACGCGTAGTCGTGAAGGTACTCGGCGAAGGACACGAGGCCGTTGGGCAGGCAGAACTCCTTGATGAGTCCCGGCCGGGCCAGGTCCATGAAATCCGCCCCCGTCCTTCCCCGGCGGTAACAGCCGGTGCAGAAACTCGGGACGTAGCCGTCGTCCACCAGGTCCGAGATCGTCTCCTCCAGGCTGCGGGTGTCTCCCAGGGAAAACTGTCCCGAGTCGCCCGCGCCGGGGGAGGTTTTCTCCGCGTCCGCGTTACGGCCGTTCTCGTCGTAGCCGCCCGGGTCGGTCCGGGAGCCGGCGGAAATCTGGCTGACCCCGTAGGCGATCAGCCGCCGGCGGTAGCTTGTCCTCTCCCGGGTGGACAGGATGATCCCCACATAGGGCAGGGTGACCCGGAGGACCGCGATGATCTTCTCGAAATCCCGGTCGGACACCGGGTTCGGCACCACCTCCGCGGCGGGAGCTCCGGAAGCGTACTCGATCCGCGGCACGCTGACCGTATGGGGCCCGCAGCCGAAGGTTTCCTCCAGGTGCCGGGCGTGCTCCAGCATGCCGGCGAGCTCGTACCGCCAGTCGCCGAGGCCGAACAGGGCGCCCAGGCCCACATCGTCGCAGCCGCCTTCCATGGCCCTGTCCATGACGTACAGCCGGTACCGGTAGTCCGCCTTGGGCCCCGAGGGATGCGCCGCCGCGTACAGCTCCGGATCGTAGGTTTCCTGGAAGCAGACGTAGGTGCCGATGTCGGCCTTTTTCAGGGCCCGGAACGCCTCGACCTCCATCGGCGCCAGTTCCACGTTGATGCGCCTGACCCGGGCCCCGTTCACCGAAACCCCGTACGCGGCGCCGATGGCGTCCAGCGTGTACTGGAGCCCCGTTTTCGGCGATTCCCCGGATATGATGAGAAGCCTCTTGTGCCCCCGGGCCAGAAGGAGCCGGGTCTGCCGCTCCACGTCCTCCCGGCTGAGGACGACCCGGCGCAGATCTGTGTTGGACCTGCGGAAGCCGCAGTAGACGCAGTCGTTGACGCAGTGGTTTCCCGTGTAGACCGGCGCGAAGAGAACGATGCGTCTGCCGTAAATTTCCCGTTTCACGAAGCCCGCGGTGTCGAGGAGTTTCCGCAGGGACCCCCCGTCCTCGATCGCCGCCAGGTCCGCGGCCTCATCGGCGGTGAGGCCCCCGAGAAGGCGGACCTTCGCCAGGATGGCGTCCACCCTTTCCGGGGAAGGTTCCCCCCGGGCCGCGAGCTCTTTCAGTTTCCCGTAGTCGAGAAATGTGTCCTTTTCAGTCCTTCCGATTGTCCGTGTCGTCATCAGCATCCTCCCTGTAGCCCGTCAGGACCGACTTGACCTGCACTCCCGGGAGCCGCCCCAGCGGCCCGGTCAGCGCTCCTATCTGGTCCGTCGTTCCTTCGACGATGATCGAGATGACCTGCACGCCCTTGTCCCGGAAGGGAATGCCGAGCCGTCCCTGAACGATGTCGCTCTGCTGTGAGAGGATGGTGTTTACGCGGGGTACCGCGCCGCGCCCCTCGATGAGGATGGCCACGACGCCGAGTCTCTTCTCCATCGGTGTCTCCTTTGGATCGGAATGGTATGCGAAACTTCGAGGTCGGGACATCCTCCCTCTCGGTCAAGAAATATTTATCATTATTTTTTTATCGAGTCAAGCCGCGCCGACATTTTTTTCCCGCAGGAAGTTTTTTTTGGATACTCTTTCCGACAAGTGCTATAATAAAATATGAATAGAAAAAATCCGCAGCTTGCCTTGACTCTTCCGTCGAGGTGCCGTATGAAAATCAAATCACTCCCCGTTCTGGTTCTCGTCCTTCTGGCGGCGACCATTCCCGCCGATCTTTTCGCGAAGGACAACGACATCAGCCTGCATCTGAAGCCGGTCTACTCCATCCCCCTGGGGCCGGAGCTGGACGACGGCACGGCCTGGTACTCCCCCGGGGGAGGCTTCTCCCTGAAGGGCGAGTACGACCTGCCGCGGTCGAAGATCTTCATCGCCGAGCTCGGCGTCGACGTGGACTACCTGCCCATCAACAACGCTGGCGAGGGACTCACGGCCCTGTTCGCCGGGGCGGGCATCGGGGCGCGTCTTCCCCTGATTTCGCGGTTCCAGTTCAAGCTCTCGGCCGGCGGCGGCTACTGCTACGCCATGTCCGCCGACGGCTCCGGCGACACGCCCTACCTGTACGGCGGCGGCGGGCTGGACTTCCAGTTTTCCCCGGCGGTCACGCTGGGCGTGGGCGGGGTCTACAAGCGCACGGTTTCCGCCGACGGCGACCTGTACTCCGGCCTGGGCCTTTCCGTCGGGGTGGGCTACAACCTGAATTCCAGCCGCCGGGGCGCGGACCTCCGCTTCATGCCGAGCATCCAGACCATCTATCCCCTGTACTACACCTTTTACGACAGGAACCCCCTGGGGAAAATCGAGATAAAAAACACCGAGGACTCCCCGGTCCAGAAGATAAAGGTAAGCCTTTCGGTGCCCCAGTTCATGGAAAGGCCCAGCGTCTGCGGCGAGTTCGCCCGGATACCCGGCGGCGGCTCCGTCGAGGTGCCCCTGACGGCGGTTTTCACCAACGCGATCTTCAACGTCACCGAGGGCCTCAAGGTCGCGGGGGACGTCAAGGTCGAGTACGAGTACCTGGGACGGACGCTGACGGCGAGCCAGCCGCTCACCCTGACGGTCCAAAACCGGAACGCCATGACCTGGGACGACGACCGGAAGGTCGCGGCCTTCATGAGCGCGAACCACCCGCTGGTGAAGGGCTACGCGAAGAACCTGGCCGCCACGGTCCGGGCCGACTCGCTGAAGGCCTTCAACAACGAGTTCCGGATCGGCGTGGGGGTCTTCACGATGCTGGAGCGCTACGGGATGCAGTACATCGCCGACGCGGCCTCCCCCTTCGCGGTGTTGTCCGAAAAACCCGAGGCGGTGGACCAGATCCTCTTCCCGGTGGAGAGCCTTAACTACAAGGCCGGCGACTGCGACGACCTCTCGGTGCTCTACGCCACCCTGCTGGAGGCGGCGGGCCTGGAAACCGCCTTCATCACGATTCCCGGCCACATCTACGCGGCCTTCAACTTGGGCATCCCGCCGAAGCAGGCGGAGGCCCTGTTCCCGGACACCGGGGACATGATCGAACGGAACGGGACCATGTGGATTCCCGTGGAGATAACCCTGGTCGGCCAGGGCTTCGTCAAAGCGTGGCAGATCGGCGCCCAGCAGTGGCGGAGCGCGGCCCGGAACAGGAACGAGCAGTTCATACCCGTCCGGGAGGCCTGGAAAACCTACACCCCCGCGGAGGCAGCCCTGCAGGCCGCCCTCTTCCTGCCGGACCCCCGGGAAATCCTGCCGCCCTACCGGACGGAGCTGTCCAAGTACATCGACAGGAGGCTCGGCGAGCTGGTGGCCCAGATATCCGGCGAGATCCGGCAGTCCGGCGGCAGCCCCCGGCTGTACAACAAGCTCGGGGTCCTGTACGCCAAGTACGGCCGCCTGAACGACGCTGAACCCCAGTTCCGCCAGGCCGTCGCGAAGGAGCCCTACGTGCCTGCCCTGATCAACCTGGGCAACATCCTGTACCTGAAATCGGACTACCCGGCGGCCCGGGACCTGTACGCCCGGGCCCTGGCGGAGCGGCCGGACAACCCGTCCGCCCTGCTGGGTTACGTCAAGACGAACTACGAGCTCGAGCGGTACGGCGAGGTCAACGAGTCCCTCGCCCGCCTCAAACAGGTGGACCCCGCGGCTGCGGGCTCCGTCGCGTTCATGGCGTCCTCCTCCGGCGGGATGCGCGCGTCGGCGGCGATGGAAAAGTCCGTGGAGGGGTGGAACGAATGAAAACCAAGAAAATCCTGTACGCCGCCGCGGCGGCGATCGTCCTGGCGGCCGTCTTTGCCGCGTCCTGCACGGGGCCCGCGGACCTCATCGAAAGCGTGGAAACCAGCGTCATGGCGGCGAACGACAAGTTTCTGGTCATATCGTCTTTCAGTCCCGCGGCGCAGGACCTGAACGTCAATCCGGCCTCGGACGTTACGATACAGTTCGACCGGGACATTCTTCCGGCGTCGCTGTCGGGCAACGTGAGCATCGAACAGTCCGACACCGGGACTCCTTTCAATGCATGGGCCGTCAACTACGACGCGGCCACCCGCACCCTGAAGCTCGAGCTGACCGAACCTTTCGCCGGCAACAAGACGTACACCATCAGGCTGCTGCCGGGAATCAGGGGCGCCGACGGGTCCGAGCTCCAGGAGCAGGTTACCTGGTCCTTCACGACGACCCAGATGACCACCGGCACATTCTGGTTCGGCGTGCTTGCCGACCAGGCGAATCCCCTGCAGTACGCGAACATAGCTCTTCAGACTCTTAGAAGCAACACGACCGTTCCGGTTTATGTCAGTATCACAGCGAACAACTATGCAAATGTAACGTATTGTCTGACTGATAATTACGATAAGGCGACAAATCCCGATACAATCACGGTCTGGACAACAGCGACTTCAGCGTTTCAGACCGATTATAACTTCCCCGATGAAGGATCCAAAACTCTTTATCTTCTTGTCAAGGACGGTGCAGTCGTCGCCCCCTACGTGGCCCGAACCATAACAGTCGACCGCACCGCCCCCGCGGCGCCGAGCGTCCCCGACCTTGCCGCCGGCTACGACACGGGAAGCTCCAACACGGACAATTACACGATGCTCACCGCGGGCCTCACCATCTCGGGCACCACGGAAATCGGCAGCACGGTGTCGCTCCGCAAGGTGCTGCAGTCCGGGGGGACCCCGGCACAGATTGCCTCCGTCACGACCGGCACCGGGAATTTCGTTTTCACCGTATCCATTCCGGAAGGCAATTATTACATCTCCGCCGTCGCCACCGACGCGGCGGGCAACACGGGAAGCCCGTCGGGCAACCTGGCGCTGTACATTGACACCACCGCGCCGACAAGCCCGGCCATTTCGTCGATCACCATTCCGGCCAACGCGGAAAGCAACTATGTCCGCGGGACCGTTACGGTCACGGGCACCGGATCCGACAATGTGGGGATCGACTATGTCCAGTTTTATATCGACGGTTCGTCCGTGGGCACCGATTCCACCAGCGCCTACACATACTCGTGGAATACGACCGGCTCCAGCGCCGGCGCCCACACGCTGAAGGTCCGGGTCTACGACAAGGCCGGGAAATATGCGGAGTCCATCAACCACACCCGCTACGTGGACAACACCCTGCCGTCCTTCGA
>CAZGUL010000175.1:2022-6524 GCA_964529055.1 uncultured Spirochaetaceae bacterium | reverse complement strand
TTTTCCGAGAAAGTATCCCCTCGGGCTGGGAATCATCCGGGTCGCGCCGATCCAGATGGCCCGGGCCTTTTCAATTTTCGCGAACCAGGGCCGGGAAATCCTCCCGTTCGGAGTGCGCTACATCGAGGACCGGAACGGCAAGATCATCCTCGAGCCGGAAAAGGAAATCCGGAACGAGCTCAGAAGGAAGGGCAGGGACGCCCAGATCATTTCCCCCCAGACGGCCTACATCATGACCAACATCCTGCAGTCCACCGTCGAATGGGGCACCCTGAGCTACGCGAAAAACACCGTCGGCGGTTTCACGATGCCCGTCGCGGGAAAGACCGGGACGACCCAGAACTGGTCCGACATCTGGACGGTCGGCTTTTCCCCGTACTACACCACCGCGATCTGGTTCGGCTTCGACCGGCCGGGAAACAGTCTCGGAGTCACCCAGTCCGGGGCCGTTTCTGCCGGACCCGTCTGGGCGAAATTCATGAAGGAAATTCACAAGAACCTGGAACCCCGGGATTTTCCGCGCCCAGACGGCATTTACGAGATGACCGTGAGCTCCCGGTCCGGCCTCCTTCCGCCTCCGGGCTATCCCGGAAAAACGTCGAAGGAAGTTTTCATCGCCGGAACCGAACCCAAAAAATTCGACGACCTGTCCGAGTTCGAGACGGAACGGGACATCCTGGCGGTCGAAAGGCTCCGCAACGCACTCCTCCCCCAGGACCTGGAGCTCGATTCGACGGGCGGCGGACTGTATATCGACAACTCCCTGCTGCGGGTCGACCCGCGGGTCCTGGAACCCGCCCAGGACACGACGACCAATCCGCTCCTTGATTAGGAGGATCGCCATGCAGGTTCGGATCGACGACATCCGGATCAGAAAACGGGTGCGCAAGGACCTGGGAGACCTCAGTCAGCTCATGGAAAGCATGAAGAAATTCGGGCTCCTCAGCCCCATCATCGTCAACGGGAAGAGGGAGCTCATCGCCGGCCACAGGCGGCTGGAAGCCGCCCGCCGCCTGGGGTGGAAGACCGTAACGGTATCGGTGGTGAACCGGGAATCCGATCTGGAAAAGCTCGAGATGGAAATCGAGGAAAACATCCAGAGAAAGGAATTCACCCCCGACGAACTCGCCGAGGGCTACGTGGCCCTGGAAAAGCTCAAGAACCCCGGGTTCTTTCTCCGGATTTGGCTGAGGCTGAAGGCGCTGTTCCGCCGGCTGTTCCGGAGAACACGCCGCCCGTAAGCCCCGTCTACTCCAGCGTCCGCAGGGAAAGAGGCTTCACCCCGCCGTCGGCGCCCTCGGCGAAAACGACGGATTCGGAGAAAACGAGAAAAGTGTCCGGATTCACTTCCATCCGGGATTTCGCGATCAGGGTCAGCGCCGCATCGTATTTCCCGAGCCGCCAGACGCCGGAATCGCGGATCACGACGAACAGCGCGCCGCCGCTTGTCCTGAGCGCCGACCGGGGATAGACCTCCTCGCGGGCGGCGGCACTTTCCGCGAGACCCGCGGGTTCCAGAACGGCGAGCCGCCCTCCCCCGCTCCGGGAGAGGATGACCGCGATTCCCCTGCCGAACCGCTCGTAGGCGCGGACTGTCACCGGAGGCTGCGGCGAGCCGGGCAGGACCGCTCCGGTGCGGGGGTCCACCAGCACCAGCCGGCCCGCCGTTCCGGCCTCCGCCGTGATGAACGGGATGCCGGCGGCCGGCCGGTCCGGTTCGCGGCTCAGGATTTCCTGCTGGTCCCCGGCGATGTCCCGCCGCTCCTGCCGGATATCGTCCTTCGTTTCCTGAATCTTCGTTTCCGCGGCGGCTATTTCCGACGCCTTCCGTTCCAGATCCTGCTTTTCCCCGGCGATTTCCGCCTGCCGGCCGGTGATGTCCCTTTCTTTATCCTCCAGGGTCTTGATCTCCCCGGCGGCGCTTTCCGGCGGAAGGCTTTCCCTCTTTTCCCGGACCTCCGCGAGCTCCTTCTCCAGCCGCTTTTCCTCGGCGGCGACGGCGGTTGAACGCGCCTGCAGGACTTTTTTCTCGGCCTCGACCCGCTCCTCTTCCCCGGCGACGATTCGTTCCTTGATGTCCACCATGTCCTTGCGGAGCTCCACAGCCCTGTCGTCCCGTGTCCGCAGATCGGAAACCACGTTTCTGTCGGAGATGACCCCGGTGTCGATGGCTCCCGGCGCCCCCCGGACCGCGGCGGAAAGGGGTATCAGCATCTGAGTTGCCCCGGGCCACTGCCTGTAGGAAAGGGCGAGTCCCGCCTTGTCCTTCTCGAGATGGGACATCACGAGGGGTTTGAAGCGGGAGGCGAAATAATCCAGGTTTCCCCGGTAGACCGCGTTGTACACGGTGATGAACTCGGCCAGCGTGGAGGAGTCCTTCGGTGAATACCCGAAGGCCGCGGCGAGATAACCGGCCACGATGAAGCGGAGGTTCCGGATATGGTCCACCACGGCGCTTCGGCCCAGAACGAAGATGTCCGCGTCGAGGCCCCGCGGCGTTTTCGGGTCCACCGCGCGTATGATCATGTAGCGTTCGGATGAACCCCGCGATCCCGGGCCGGAGATGCCGCCCAGGGCTTCGCCGATGCCGCGGATCTGGTCCGCGGTTTCGACCTTGTCCGGCGGGCCATCGTAGTTTTCGAATTGTATCCTGATGGACGGATCGACGCGGAGCTCGTCTCTGTCCACGTCGAGGGAGAAGGCGGAGGCGCACGCGAAAACCGCGAGAATAAGGACGGACACCTGTTTCATAAAAACAAGTATATCCCCTCCTCCGAAATATTCAACTCACCTTCCGCCCGCGGATTTCCCGCGGCCGGGACCCAGCAGCTTTTCGCGCAGAGGGGGCGGATAATCCCCGGAGGAAAGCAGGCGGGAAGCCGCCGCGGCCGCGCCGGGAGAGACCCTCCCGTGGTAGGAGGCGATCCCGTCCAGGGCCTCCGCGATGGCCCCGGCCGTCCGCGGCACGGGAGGGCCGGCTTTTTTTTCCAGAAAACGCAGGATGCCTTCCGCCGCCCCGCCGTCCGGGTCGCTTCGCAGATTTCCCATGGCTTCCAGGATTCCGGAAACGACGACTTCGTCGATCTCGCGGACCAGGAGATCCGCGAGGAATTCCATGTCCCGGCTGCTCCCCATCCTTCCGAGCAGGGACACGGCCCGCAGGCGGACGTCCGCATAATTCCGCTTTCTTCCGCCGGAGTACGGTTCCGCCGCAAGGGCGCGGAGAACGTCGGAGGCGTACGGCAGGGACCTTCCGAAAGCGCCCTCGGCGAAGCGCATTTCCAGTTCGTCCAGGACTTCGCCCTTGCGATGAGCGGACGGGGACGCGGCTCCGGCGAGAAGATACAGGTAATCGTAATCCGTCCGGAACTCGTCCTCCCGTTTTTCGGCCCCGGCCTTCCCGCCGGCCGCGTTTTCCGGGCCGGCCACCCCGCCTTCGGAACCCGTTCCGTAGCTGATGAATTCGAAAAGATTCACGACCCAGTCGGCGCTTCCCACGGCGAGATACCTGCCGCCGGGGGACAATGCCGGGCTGCCGGGCCGCCCCGTCAAGGCGGTCGTCCACAGGCGCGCGCCGGAAGAATCGCAGGCATCGAGGTTCCCGTTCTCGAAGGCGGCGAAAAAAAGTCCGCCGGGTCCCGGAACCGCTCCTGAGGTCTTTTCTGCCCGCCCGGCGGACGACACCCTGCCGTCCTTCAGAACGTGGAGACCGCCGTTTCTTCCGGCCAGGAAAAAGGAGCCTCCCGGAACGGACAGGACATCCGCCGCCGTAAAAGGCAGTTTTTTCTCGAAAAGAGTCTCCCCGCTCCGGGAATGGAGGGAAAAAACGCCGTCCTCCCGGGCCGCGGCGAGATTGCCGTCAGACGTCCACGCCAGCGCCGATGCGGGGGCGCCCGGGGGCGGTTCCGGTTCCGGTCTGCCGGACAGCCTGTACACGAAAATACCGCCGCCTCCATCGGCGCAGGCGACGCGCCCTTCCCCGACGGCGGGGAGGCAGGACAGGGGTCCCGGCGCCTTCCACGAGAGGAGGCGCCGGCCTTCCGTTGTCGTCACGGCGAAGACACCGTCGGAATAGGCGAAGAGGAGCCGCCCCTCCGGGGTTTCGTACACCGCCAGCGGCGCCGTCCCCTTCCGGGGACCTTCCGCCGCCGTGACCCGGGCCCCGCCGGGATTGTACGCCTCGATTCCCCCGTTCGCAAAAACGACAACCAGGATGCCGTCCCGCTTCCGGAGAAACAGGCGGGGACGTCCGCCGGTGTCGCGGATCCACGCCGGGCTGCCGCCGGGCTGGATCCTGACCAGGGAGCCGCCGTCGGTGGCGCAGAACACCGTTCCGTCGTCTTCCACAACCGGAGAACCGACGATGCCGCCGTCGGCGACGAAGCGGAAATTCCTCGCCGCGGCGTCGCCGGCCCCGCCCGGAAGCGGAGCCAGGAGGAGAAAAAATGCCGCGAAAGCGGCCGCCCGGCTCACGACGCCCGTACGAAGCGGCATAGGCTCTC
>CAZGUL010000175.1:0-2012 GCA_964529055.1 uncultured Spirochaetaceae bacterium | reverse complement strand
GGTAGAAATCGAAAATGCTGCAGGATTCAAGGGAATATCCGCCTGAAAGAAGACGGGCGGCGTCCCGGGCGAGGGTCGCGTGATCGCAGGAGACGTACACGACGACCGGAGGACCTTCCCGGACGAGGAAATCCCGCACGGTCGGGGACAGGCCCGAACGCGGCGGGTCCACCACGACCAGGTCCGGCCTGCCGGCCGTCCGGGCGTCCGGACGGGTCCGTCCGCCCGGACGGGAAGAAAGCCAGGCCTCCACGGCACCGGAAAAAACCTCCCCCCGGCCGCGGGGCATGTTGCGCCGGGCGAATTCCGCCGAAACGGGGTTTCCCTCCACCAGGACGACACGGCGAAACCGGTCCGCCAGAAAAACGCTGAAGACTCCCACTCCTCCGTAGAGATCCAGCGCGAGGTCTCCCGACAGGCCTTCGAAGGCCGCTGCGATCATTTTTTCCAGCATGGAGAGGTTGCTCTGAAAGAAGCAGCCCGTCGAGAACAGGACCTTCTTTCCGAGAATGTCCACCTCGATATCCCGGTCTTCCCGGACGAAAAGCCTGCCGCCGACGCCGAAAAGCACCGCCCGGTCCCGGTCCGGACGCTCATCCGGTTCGCCGGCGAAAAAGCGGTTTATTTCCGGCACCGCCACGGGGCAGAGATCGACTGTGACGACGCGGTCCGATGCCGCCTCCTTGTAGCCCCAGCCGCCTCCCGGGGTCCGGTGCACCTGCACCCGGCTGCGGTATCCGAAGGGCGCCGACCTCTCGAACGGGACCCGCGCGGCGCCGAGGTCAATGCCGCCGATCCGGCGGAAAGCCTCCCGGAAAAGAGCCTTTTTGACGTCGACCTGATCCTCGTACCCGATGTGCTGAAAATCGCAGCCGCCGCATATCGTAAAAAGCGGGCATTCCGGCGCCTTCCGCTTCGGGGATGGCTCGGCGATCCGGACCGCCCGGGCATGGGCGTAGTCCTTCCTCCGCTCGCGGATAACGACGTCGACCCTCTCCCCCGGCAGGGTGTGGGGAACGAAAACCACCCGGCCGTCGAGCCGCCCGAGCCCGGCTCCGCCCGAGGCGATTTTCTCGATTGTCAGCGTATGGATTTGTTCCCCGTCCATGGGGCCATAGTAGACGATTCGGCGTAGAAAATGAATAAGCCCCCTCGGGGGAGGGGGCGAATAACTTTAGTAGATGAAAATATCGACGTAGCCCGGAGTGTCGTTCTGCCAGCGCGCGGTGTACCGGTTTCCCGCGTATCGGCCCTGGAGCTTCAGGAAGATCCCTCCTCCGTACAAGGAATTGTCAAAGGTGTAGGACTTTTCCAGGTAAAACTCGTTCGGATCGACGGCCGTCGCGAGGGCCGGAATACGAGTCTGGCTCTCTCCGTCGAATCCTATCAGATCGAAATCGGAACCATTATAGTGCCCGCCCTCGATGACGTCGAAAATCACTTTGATCCTGATGTTGTTCACCCCGGAAGCGAGGTTCCCCGCCGCGAGCCGGTAATAATGCGCGACGGTCCGGTCGCCGCCGGATTCGGGATCAGCGAAGAAGAGTTCCTTCGTGATGTTCGTCAGTGACGGCAGAGTGTCCGGGCCGTCGAAGTCGGTGTTTGTGTACGCCACGAATGGACGGGAAAGAACGTCGAATCTGACGGTGAAATCGGCGTTCGTGGTCTCCCCGCCGCCGTTCATCACCACGGCGCCGACAAAGCCGTCCGTCGGATCGCCGTAACTCGGATCGTCTTCCAAGGGCATCCGCGTTATCAAAGCTCCCCGCGTGCCTCCCAGGACGCCCATTCCGTAGCTCATGGCGGGCTCGTTGACGGCCCAGAGTCCGTTCGTGTCGATCAGGAACCCGATCACGTCCGAGGTCGGCGATAGCGGGTCCACCATCAGCCGGAAATATTTGTCGGTGTCCCCCGGTTCCCGGTCCACGGAGATATCATACCATTTTTCCCCTCCGATGGCGGTGATGACCATTTTCAGCCTGTCGAGCATCGGAATCATGGTATAGGGAGTC
>CAZGUL010000174.1:0-6589 GCA_964529055.1 uncultured Spirochaetaceae bacterium | reverse complement strand
GAACGGCACAAGGCTCCCCTGGGAAACCATCAGCGCGCGGCGCAGGTTTTCGTCCGCCATGGGACCGAGGATCACTCCGATGACCAGCGGCGGAACAGGGTACCCCATCTCGGTGAAATAGTACGTTATAATTCCCACCGGAACCATGAGCCAGAGATTGAAAATCTTCATTCCCAGCGCGTAGGAGCCGATGAGACACAGCACGGCGACGACCGGCATGAACAGCGCCGGCGGAACACGGAGCAGTTTGACCACCTGCTTGGCCAGGAGGATGCCTACGATGTACATCGACGCCGACGCGAGCATCAGGATCGCCGTGACCTGGAGAACGAAGGTGGGCTCCACCACCTGGAGCATGGGCCCCGGCGCGATACCGTGCAGGAGAAGAGCGCCGAGCAGCATCGCCGCCGGGGGACTTCCCGGGATGCCGAGGGACAGAAGGGGAATCATGGCCCCGCCGATGCAGGCGTTGTTGGCCGTTTCGGAAGCGATGATGCCCTCGTCGGCGCCGGTGCCGAATTTCTCCGGCGTTTTCGATGTGTTCTTCGCCGTTCCGTAGGAGACCCACGCGGCGATGTCCTCCCCGATCCCCGGCACCGCGCCGATGCCGACTCCGATCAGCGCGCTGCGCACGATGTGGGGAATGTTGCGGAAAATCGTTCCCCAGGATGGAATGATTTTCTCCACCTTCTGCGCTTCCGCGACGTTGAACCGGTCCTTCAATACCTGGATGATCTGGGGAATGCCGAAGGCCCCGATCAGCACCGGAATGACCTCGATGCCTCCGTCGAGCTGGGGGAACCCCATGGTGAACCGGGGATAGAACTGCAGGCCGTCCCGCCCGACGGTTGAGAGAAACAGACCGAGGAACCCCGCGATCCATCCCTTCTGCACCACGTCAGGATTCGATATCGACCCGCTTATCAGGATGCCGAAAAACGCGAGGAGGAAGAATTCGAACGACGTGAACTGGAGCGCCAGAAAGGAAATCAGCGGCGTGAAGACGACGACGAAGATCATTCCGACGAAGGTGCCGATGGCCGACGCCGTGGTGGTGAGTCCCAGCGCTCTGCCGGCCTCTCCTCTTTTCGCCAGGGGGTAACCATCCAGCGCCGTCGCGGCGGCCGCCGCGGTTCCCGGAATGTTGATCATGATCGAGCCGTAGGACCCGCCGTACACGGCCCCGACATAGATGGCGAGGAGTGCGGTGAGGGCCATTTGCGTGTTCATCCCGTATGTCAGGGTGGTCAGCAGGGCAACGCCCAACGTGGCCGTCAGCCCGGGCAGGGCCCCGAAAACGATTCCCAGAAGCGTGCAGCCGAACAGAAGAAGGAGCTGCAGCGGATTCGTCATTATCGAAAAAATGTTCGAGAAGAAAACTCCCAACGAATTGAAAACTTCCATGCCGTGAATCCTTTATCTGAACGCGTAATACGCGAGGTACATCAGGTCGACGATCCCTCCCTCTTTCGGAAGGGGAACCCTCAGCATGAACCTGAATATGGGGACGAGGACGAAAGGCGTCACGAAGGACATGGCCATCGCGTGCAGGAATTTTCTCCTGTAACCGGAATTTCCCCGTATCGCGCGGTGCATGAAAAGTATCAGGAACAGAAGAAGCCCCAGGGCGATTATGTCGATGGAATACGGAAACGCCGCGTTGAGGACCTTGTCGATTTTGAGGACGAAGAGCAGGAGAAGAACCGCCGACTCGATGAAATACACGCGGAGAAATTTTTTCAGAAGGGCCTGATCGTCGAGGTAAAAAACCGTTATCGAGAACGAAAGAAAGAGCGCGATGCAGATGAAAAAGTCGATCCGGGGCAGGTTCATGTAGACCAGGGCGAAAAGGGGAAGAAGGATCCCGATGAACCGCAGACCCGCTTCGGAAAGCCCCGTGCCCTTACGGCTTTTCACCTGCTCCTTCAAAGTTTCCAGTCCGCCGCTCCGCAGGCCGCCGATCAGGATGTTGATCGCCAGCAGAATGACTCCACCGCCTATTATCATCGGAAACAGGGCCGGCGAAACGAACCACACGTTCATGACTCCGCCGTAGGAATCCTTCATGGGCATTTTGAAGGTTTCGACAAGCTCCCAAATGCCGAAACAGATCAGCAGCACGCCGGTGACCACATCCGCGCTTCGGAGTTTCTTTTTTTCCATCATGGGGAAAATCCTCGTGAAAACCGGGGCCCCGGGGCCCCGGTCGGTGTGGGTTTTCTATTTACGGTTTCGGAATTCCGAGTTTGGCGGGATCGACCTTCGCCGCTCCCAGTTCCCACAGCGTCCATCCGAACTGGGCTTCGAGCTTGTCGAAGATCTTGTTCGCCGTGTCGCCCGTCAGTCCGGTGAGGGCGAAATACCGCTCCGCGCCGAATTTCCTGACAGGTTCCGCCTTCATCGCGACGGCGAAGGCCTCGCGAAGTTTCGCCTTGATCGGCTCCGGCGCGTCCCTGCGGATCGCGAATCCGATCTGCTGTTCCAGCGGCAGGTATTTCGCCATGTCCGGATAGGTGTCGAACGCCGAGGGGAAGGTCTTGTCGCCGAACTGGAAGGCCTTCGGCACGAGGACCGCCAGCGGTTTCAGCTTGCCGGCCTTCAGAAGTTCCGACTGCTCCTGGACCGACGTGATGACCACCGTGACTTCGCCGGTCATCGCCGCGTTCTGGGACGGAGCCGACCCCGTGTAGGGGATGAAGTTGAGCTGGATTCCCGCGCCCTTCTCGAAGGCGAGAAGATTGAGGTGATGGATGGATCCGGAGCCGCTGGCGCCGGCCTTGATCCCCTTGGGATTCGCCTTCGCCGCGTCCACCAGTTCTTTCAGGGTGTTGTAGGGGGAGTTGGGGGTCACGGACACGATGTCGGGGGAACCGCCGATGATGAAGTATTCCCAGACATTCACCCTCTTGTCCCAGCCGCCCTGCACGCCGGCAGTAACGATGGATTCCGAGATGCCGGCCAGGGTGTAGCCGTCGGCGGGTTTCGAATACGCTTCGAGCATTCCCACGGATCCGCCCACGCCGCCCGTCACATTGACCACGTTGACGTTGACTTTCAGCACTTTCGCCATTTCCGCCATCACCAGCCGGTTCGCCAGATCGGTTCCGCCTCCGGCGGCCCATACGAGCACATTGGTGATGTCCCGGGCGGGATACTCTTCCTGGCCCTTCGCGAAGGCCGGTCCCGCAGCGAGGACCAGGACGGTCAAAACCGTCACGAGCAACTTTTTCATTGCCACCTCCTATTGTCCTATTGTGGATACAATATTAACAATATTGTATACAAAACAGTTTACCATACATTCCCCGCCTGTCAAGTTTTTTTCAGACTTTTTTTCCGCCGCTCCTCTCCCGGAGGGTTTCCTTGAAGACATCCCGGGACCGCAGGTGGTGGAGGATCATCAGCTCCTGGGCCCGCGACGGGTTGCGGGAAAGGACCGCGTCTATGATGCCCCGATGCTCGGGAAGCGTTTCGCTCGGCGGCCGGACCAGCCCCTTCTGGTTGCTTTTGACCAGGTATCCCTGGGTCCGGGCGATCTCGACGATCACGCTGTTCCCCGAATAGGCGACAACGAGTTCGTGAAAAACCTTGTCCGCGTGAACATAGTCGTTGTACTTTTCGTCGGGGAAAGGCAGACCGAATCCGTCGAAACACGAGGCGATTTCCCGGAGCTGGTCGTCCGAGGCGGTCTCGACGCACAACCTGACGGCGATGCTCTCCAGGCCGCCGCGCACCTCGAACAGGGCGCAGAGCTCCTCTTCGCTGAAGGACCGGACGAAATATCCCTGGCGTCTTTTGAGCTCGATGAATTTCTCGCCCGCCAGACGGCTCAGCGCGTCGTTGATCGGAGTCTGGCTCACGCCGAGCATTTCCGCCAGCTGCGGCTTGTTGACCTTGCATCCCGGCTGGAGAACGCCGTCGTCGATCATCGTCTTTATTTTGTCGTACACCAGGTCGGTCAGGATTTTGTTCTCGATTTTCGACATGACGTCCCCTCCCCTATGCCGTGGGCCGCTCCAGGTTGTGCAGCAGGTTCGAGCGTGAATCGTTGATGTGGTCGTACATGGCCCGCCGCGCATCCTCGGCGTCTCCCTTCCTGAGGGCTTCCATGAGGAGCCAGTGCTCCGCGTCGCTTTTCTCCGGTTTTTTCAGGAGTCCCTTGATGTTGCTGATGATGATTATATTGAAGGTGCTGAGCATGTCGTACAGCAGCTTGCTGCCGCTGCAGCGCATGATCTCCATGTGGAAATCGTAGTCGATTCTTTTCAGCTCCCTCATGTCGCCGGCCCTCGCGGCCTCGTCGAAGGTGCGGAGCAGCCCCTCCACATGCCGGATGTCCTGGGGAGTCATCGCCCGGGCGGCCTTGTATGCCCCGAAAGGTTCGATCTGGATCCGGATATCGTAAATGTCGAGGAGTTCGGCCTCGGAAAACCGCTTGACGTACGCCCCGCGGCGGGAAATCGTCTCCACCAGGTTTTCCTGGGCGAGCTTCGAGAAAGCCGACAGGAGCGGCGTCCGGGAAACGCCCAGTCTTTCCGCCAGTTCTTCCTGCACGAGCTTCTCTCCCGGCTTCAGCTCTCCGGAAATGATCATCATCTTGAGGGCTTTGTAGACTTTTTTCCCCAGGTCTTCGAATTCAACCTTGTACATATCCGGCAGTATACGAAACCACCCTCCCTTCGGTCAATCTTGTATACAGAAAACAATTTTACCATCGGCCGGTGAATTTCTCATTTGAGAATGCCCAGAACCTTTTTCGCCTCCCTGACGGTGGCGGGTTCGCACCCCATGAGCCGGACGATCTTCACCAGACGCTCCACAAGCTCGACGTTGGATGAGGCGACTTTTCCCCGGGCATAATAGAAACTGTCCTCGAAACCGACACGGACCCCCCCGGCCCCGAACCCGACCGCCGCCGCCAGCAGGGACATGTCCTCCATGTTCTCGTGGATCATGCTCCAGTGGGACCCGGGAGGCAGGGCGTCACTGAAATAGAAGATGTTCCGGGCTTTGCCCTCGAAAGCGCCCTCGAAGCCGAGACAGAGATTGTAGTTCAGGGGTTTTTTCAGCACTTTCTCGGAACAGAGTTTTTCGATGCTGCCCAGCATGCCCATGTCGAAAATTTCAAGCTCCGGAACCACGTCGTGTTTCGTCATCTTCCCGGCCCAGAACCGGATGTCGGGGAGCGTGTTCACGTAGACCGATTCCCCGAAATTCGTCGAACCCATGTTGAGGGACCCCATCTGGGTCCGCGGCTCGGTGACGGAAACGCAGCGGTCCTCCAGGGAAAGAGTCGACACCCCGCCGGTGGAGCCCTGGATGATGATATCCGATTCGGCCCGGATCAGGTCGAGGGTTTTCGCGTACGTTTTCAGGCCCGACACCTGGATTCCCTTCGTGTCGCGCACATGGAGATGCACGAGGGAAGCTCCCGCCTTCGCGCAGGCCAGGACCTCCCGGGCGATCTCTTCGGGGGACAGAGGATTCTTCGCGCCGGGCGGAATCGGGCTGCCCACATGGGCCACCGGAGCCACGGCGATGACGATCTTGCGGGTTTTCATTGATCCTCCTTGAAAATATTGAATACAATATAGTATATTCCCGGTGTCCGCGCTTGTCAAAAAGATTTGACAAGAAATTATTTTGTGTTTATCATATTGTATACATTATTTTGGATGGTGCCGCATGATCGGAGTGTCCCCCGCGTATTTTTTCTCCCGCTTCACGACCCGCTTTTCCGTGGGGGACATCGTTTCCGCCCTTCCCGATCTGCGGAAGCTCGGTTTCGACGGGTTCCAGCTGGAAATCTATTTTCGCGAAAGGCTTCCCGAGTGGCAGAGGGACGCCGAAGGGCTTCGATCGGCGGCCTCGGACCTGGGGTTGACGCCGACCCAGATGGTCGCACACTTCCTTCTGGCCGCCTTCGAAAGCGAAAACGCCCTTTTTTCCGATTTCGGCCGGGATGAAATCAAGACCGTGCTGGAAATTCTCGATCATTTTCCCGCGTGCCGGGTCCTTACCGTTCCCATGGCGGCCTTTTCCTGGGACGCCTCCGTCCCCATGACGGAAGAAAGGTACCGGCGCCTCCGGGACAGGCTCGCGGAAAAGGTACGCCTCCTGGGGACGGAGGTCCGCAGGGCGGGCCGCGAAATGGCCCTGGAAATCGCGCCCCTGGCCCTCATCGGGGGGACGGAGGGCTATCTCCGCCTCTGCGCGGAGCTGGGCGACGAGGCCCCGGGGTACAATTTCGACACCGGCCACCCCTGGAGCGGCAAGGAAAACGTCGCTTTCATTCCCGCCCGGCTCGGCGGCCGCATCCTGGGGACCCACCTGAAGGACAACAGCGGGACGGAGAACCTGGCGCTTGCCCCCGGCAAAGGCACGATTCCCTGGGACGCCGTCGTGGAAGGCCTCGCGGCCGCGGGCTACACGGGCTCCTGGGACATCGAAATCGCCTGCCCGGCGGGGGACGTGGAAAGGGAATACACGGCAGGCCGGGAATTCCTCCTGGATCGTTTAAAGGCGAAAGCTGTTACGATAAAAAACTGAATACGAGGAGCATGTATGGTGAAACTCGCTGTCATCACGT
>CAZGUL010000173.1:0-6595 GCA_964529055.1 uncultured Spirochaetaceae bacterium | reverse complement strand
TCGCACCGGGCCGGTCGTCCGCTTCCAGCGATCCCGCGGCGGAGAGAAGCGCCAGGAGGCCGGCGGACAGGAGCCTTTTCATCTGGCGCCGCTCCGGGTGTATTCGTTTTCCCGCAGGAAGATCGGCTCGCCCCGGAATTCGAAGGATTTCGCCTCCGGAAGCTGGATCGTCACCTCCCGGATGGCGTTCTGCCGGTTCAGGATGTCCAGAAGCTGGTTCACGTCCTTGACCTTGACGGTGACGTCAAGCGGTTTCGCGGGGATCGCCGTCAGACTTCCCTCCGCGGGCTTTCCGCCCCGGAGCGCGGCGGTCAGGCCCGCGCCGGCGCCGAAGACCGCGGCCGCCGCGGCCGCCGCGGCGATGAAGGAAACGCTGAAGCGCCGCTTCCAGAAGGGCAGGGATTTCGGCAGGACGGACCCCAGGCGCTCCCCGATCCGCCGTTTGACGCTCTCGGCGTCGAAGCCCGCGGGCTCCCGGTTCAGGGACTCCCTGATGCGTCGGTAGGAGGAAACCGCCCCGGCGCAGACCCGGCAGCCCGCAATATGTTCCTCGATCCTCTCCCTCCACGGGGACGGGACCTCGCCGTCGCAGTAGGCGGACAGAAGCTCTCCATCAGGGCACATGCTTTTCCTCCGAGTCGCGCAGGATGCCCGCCAGGCGTTCCCTGGCCCGGTAAACCCGCACCTTCACGTTGCCTTCGCTGATCCTCAGCACCGAAGCGATCTCGCGGTAGGAAAGATCGCCGTATTCCTTCAGGACGAGAACCTCCCGCAGCTTCCGCGGCAGACCCGCCAGCGCTTCCCGGACCTTCCGGGACTCCTCGTTTTTCAGGTACGCGGCCTCTCCCGAATCCACGGGGCGCGGCGGAATCTTCAGCGCCTTGTGATACGCCGCCGTTTCCCGCCATTTACGTTTTCCGTGATTGAGCGCGAGGTTCTTCGCGACCCTGATGAGCCAGTACGTGGCCTCTTCCCTGCTGGGGAAGCCGTCCGGCCGCTGGTACAGTTTTATGAAAGTTTCCTGGCAGAGCTCCTCCGCGGCTTCCGCATCTCCTGTCATCCGGGTCAAGATCTTCATGAGCACGGGGAAAGCACATTCATAAATGAGATCAAATTCGCTCCGGGAGCCGCATGACCCTATCATAAGCTAAACAACTCTTCCATCGTTTCGTTACATTTTTTTCAGGCCCGCTTCCAGCGCGTGCCCCCCGGCGTGTCTTCAAGGACGATGCCTTTTCCCTTCAGAAGGCCGCGGATTTCGTCCGCCCGGGCGAAATTCCTCGTTTTTCTCGCCTCCAGCCTTTCGGCGATGAGGGCCTCGACTTCGGCGTCCAGGGACGCCTCCTTTTCGATCTTCAGGAGGTCCAGGCCGAAAATCCTGTCCATCTCCGCGAGGACCGCGACCTTTTCGCCGTCCGTCATGTCGCCGCTTTTCACCAGGGTCCACAGTCCGGCCAGGGCCCGGGGCATGTTGAGATCCGCCGCGAGGCCCTCCTCGAAGTCCTTCAGCAGGGCCGCGGCGGATTCCCCGAGCCTGTCCCGCGGAACCGGGTTGTCCCGGCCGAGCCGGGATATCCGCTCCATCAGGTTGGCCCGGGCCGTCCGGGCCGACTCGAGTCCGTCGAAACTGAACTGGAGCTGGCTCCGGTAGTGGCCGCCCAGGCAGAAGAAGCGGTAATCCAGGGGGTGAAAGCCCTCCTCCACCAGGCGGTCAAGGGTCAGAAAGCCCCCCTTCGATTTGGACATTTTCCCCTTGTCCATCACGAGGAATTCCCCGTGGAGCCAGTATTTGACCCACCTTTTCCCCGTGGCCGCCTCGCTCTGGGCGATCTCGTTGGTGTGGTGGACCGGGATATGGTCGATGCCGCCGCAGTGGATGTCGAATTCCTCCCCCAGGTACTTCATGCTCATGGCGCTGCATTCCAGGTGCCAGCCGGGGTAGCCCCTGCCCCACGGGGAGTCCCAGATCATCGCCTGGTTCTCGAATTTCGACTTCGTGAACCAGAGCACGAAATCGTGGGGGTTGCGCTTGTTCGCGTCCACCGCGATGCGGGCGCCCGCCCGGAGTTCCTGCCGGTCCAGCAGGGCGAGCCTGCCGTATTCCGGGAATTTGTCGATGCTGAAGTAGATGTTGCCCCCCGACTCGTAGGTGTAGCCCTTTTCCTCCAGGCGTTTCACCAGGGCGATCATGTCGGCGATGTGGTCCGTCGCCCTGCAGACCACCGTGGGCCTGAGAATGTTGAGACGGTCGGTGTCCCGGAAGAATGCCTCCGTGTACATTTTCGCGATGTCCCAGACGGAACGGCCGGTTTCGCGGGCGCTCCTGGCCATCTTGTCCTCGCCCTCGTCGGCGTCGTCGGTGAGGTGGCCCACGTCGGTGATGTTCATGACATGATCCACCGCGTAGCCGGAATACTGGAGGGTACGGCGCAGGATGTCCTCGAAAACGTAGGTGCGCAGGTTGCCGATGTGCGCGTAGTTGTACACCGTGGGCCCGCAGGCGTACATTCCCACCTTTCCGGGAGTGACGGGGACGAAAGGCTCCAAGGCCCTGCCCATGCTGTTGTAGAGTTGCAGTTCCACCGTGCCGTCCTTTCTTTCTGGTATCGTTGCGATTTTTTTAGTAGTATAGGCGTCGTGGACAAGGTACGGGAATTCCTGAAAAAAATCAATATTTCCGGCCGGATCGCCGCGGACGAGCCGATGAGCCTGCACACCACCTTTGAAACCGGCGGCCCGGCGGACATCTACGCCGAACCGGCGACCCCCGGCGAGGCCGCCCGGCTCCTGGAGGAGGCGCGGAGGCTCGATCTGCCGGCCTTCGTTCTGGGCGGGGGGGCAAACATCCTGGTTTCCGACCGGGGCGTCCGGGGCCTGGTGCTGAGCACCGCCGGCATGGGCGGCATCCGGGTGGACGGCGCCGTCCTGACCGCCGGCGCCGGGGCTCCGGTCAGCCGCGCCGCCGAGGCCGCGGCGGACGCGGGGCTCGGGGGCCTGGACTTCATTTACGCCATGCCCGGCAGCGTCGGCGGCGCCCTGTGGATGAACGCCCGGTGTTACGACTCCTCCATCGCCGACGTCCTGGAAAGCGTCGAATTCCTCGGCGGCGCCGCGCGGCCGGAGCGGGCGGGTCGGGACGACCCTGCCTTCATGGCCGGCTTCGCCTACAAGAAGTCCCCGTTCCAGAGTGACGGCAGGGTTATCCTGGAGGCATCCTTCCGGCTGCGGCCCGCGGACCCGGAAGCCCTGTGGAAGCGCATGCGGGAGATCCGGGCCGACAGGACGGCGAAAGGCCACTTTCTCGCCCCGTCGGCCGGTTCGGTTTTCAAGAACAACCGGGATTTCGGATCTCCGTCCGGGGCGATCATCGACAGGCTGGGCCTGCGCGGCTTCTCCGTGGGGGGCGCTCGGGTCTCTCCCCTGCACGCCAACATCATCCTGAACACGGGAGGCGCCACCGCCCGGGACATCCGCGTCCTCATCGAAACGGTCCAAAAGCGGGTCTTCGACGCGTTCGGGTTCCGGCTGGAGCCGGAAATCCTCTTCGTCGGCGACTGGGACACCGAAGGCGGCGGGACCTAGCCGCGGACCCGCCAGGCCACCGAAAAAACGACGAACCGCAGGGGCGCCGCCATCAGGGACTTCAGGCCCGCCGCGCCGGGCACGAAACCGTCGAGCCGCGCCTCCGCCTCGATCCGCGTTCCGCGCCGGACCAGGGCCCCGCGGACCCCGCAGGAAAACTCCGGCTCCGGCTTCCACTCCCCCGCGGCACGGAGGCCGAATTCCCAGCCCCGCGGCCGGACCTCCGCCTCGCAGGAAAGCTTTCCCCCGGCGAAGCCGCCGTTCTCCCAGGCGCCGCTCAGGCTTCCGTCCAGGGAGGTTTTCCTACCCCTGTACGCGGCGGCGGCCCGGACGGAGGAACGCCGGGCGGTGCGGCCGGCGGAGGAAGTTTCCCGCGTTCCGCCGCCCTCGAGGGTCACCTTGAATTTTTTCCCCGCATACTCGGCTCCCCCCCCGGCTTCCCGCCTGGCGGCGGGTCTCCGGGCCGGCAGGGATTCGGCCCTCCCCTCCTCCGCCCGGACCATTCCGCGGACCGAGAAAGGCCCTTCCGGAAAAAGGCGCAGCCGGGCGGCGGCGGCCGTCCTGTCCGACGGATAGGTCCCCGCGGGGGTGACATAGTCTTCTCCGCAGGTCCCGGCCAGGAAATCCGCCTCCATGAAGGGCGACCGGTGGGACCCGTGGAGATGGGCGAAACCGCCGGCGGCCGTCCGGGCGCCCCGGGAAGCGCCGAAGGAAATTCCGAGAAAGGTTTCGGCCCCGGTCAGGGTGGAAAGCGGCGCCCGGGCGCTTCCCGCAAGGTGAAAAAGGGAACCGCCGGGATAGACCGGTTTTTCGGGAAACCACTCCGCGGGAGTGCCGCCCGCATCCGGGCCGGAAACCATGACCAGGGCGGAAAGCCGCGGGCCGCCGCTTCCGCCGCCTTCAAGACCGCCGCTCCCGAATGCCGCCGCGGCATGAAGGTCGTCCCCCCCTCCGGAATACCCGCCGATTCCGAGTATCCCGCCGGGGGCTGTTGCCCACAGACCGAAGCGGGAACTCCTTTCCATGTTCGTCCGCAGGAACAGCCCGGTGGCCTCCTCGAACACGGAACTCCCGGCCCCGTAGCCGAGGGGGTTCCCGATTTCCCGGAAGAGTCCGCCAGGATCCACCGGCCCGGCGGTGAGGACCGGGGAACCGAAGCCGACGGCGGCGTAATCGTCCTCCGGCCGGCGGATGTCCCGGACGCCCACGAAAAGGAGCCGCCCCCCGCCGGCCTCCGTCGTTATCCTGCAGCTCCCGGCGCCGGGAACCTCGAGCCGGGCCGACAGCTCGGATTCCCCCGCCTGCGCGCGGACGAGGGCCGGGCCGGCGACGGCCGCCAGAACGGCCGGAACGACCAGGGCCGGTTTCAAAAGCGCTGACAATGCCTTCACGCCCCCTATCACGGCGCGATTTTCCGCCCCGCATGCCGGAACGGCCGGGTCCGGCGGAAAATTCGTCCTTGAATTTCCGCCGGGAGTATGTAAAAATACGAACACTAATTGGAGGTAATGGATGGTCATTTTGACTTTGAATTGCGGAAGTTCCTCGGTAAAGTACCAGGTGTACGACTGGGCGAAGAAAACGGCCCTGGCGACCGGCATCGTGGAGCGGGTCACCCAGCCCGGTTCCTTCATAAAACACAGCGCGAAAGGCCGGGACGAATACAAGCTCGAGAAGGACTGTCCGGACCACAGGATCGCGATCCAGCTCATCATGGAAACCCTCGTCGACCCCCGGGTCGGCGCGATCGGCAATGTCAATGAAATAATGGCGGTGGGCCACCGGGTCGTGCACGGCGGGGAGAAGTTCTCCCAGTCGGTAAAGATCACCCCGGAGGTCATCCGGACCTTCGAGGACATCCAGGGCCTGGCCCCGCTGCACAACCCGGCGAACATCACCGGCATCAAGGCCGCCCAGGCGGTCATCCCGGACGTTCCCCACTGCGCCATCATGGACACCGCCTGGCACCAGACCATGCCGGCGGAATCCTACCTGTACGCCCTGCCCTACGAGTGGTACACCAAGTACGGCGTGCGCCGCTACGGTTTCCACGGCACCTCGTTCCTCTACACCGCCAAGCGGGCCGCCGTCCTTCTCGGCAAGGACCCCTTCAAGGTCAACCTGGTCATCGCCCACATCGGAAACGGCTCCAGCATCAACGCCGTGAAGAACGGCCTCTCCTTCGACACCTCCATGGGCCTCACCCCGCTGGAAGGCCTCGTCATGGGCACCCGCAGCGGAGACCACGACCCGGCCATCGCCTTTTACCTGATGCGGAAGACCGGCATGAAGCCCGAGGAAGTCGAGAACGCCCTGAACAAGAAGAGCGGCGTCCTGGGCATCACCGAGAAATATGTGGACCGGCGGGACATCGAGATGGCTGCCGAGGGGGGCGACAAGAGGGCGCAGCTCGCCCAGGAAATGGAGGGTTACCGCATCCGCAAGTACATCGGCGCCTACGCGGCGGCCGTGGGCGGCATCGACGCGGTGGTCTTCACCGCCGGCGTCGGCGAACGGGGACCCATAACCCGGGCCATCGCCACCGGCGGCCTGGAATACATGGGCGTGAAGGTGGACCCGGAAAAGAACCGGGTTTCCATGACCCGCAACGCCGAGACCTGCATCTCCGCCGACGACTCCCGGGTCAAGGTCTTCGTCATCCCCACCGACGAGGAGCTCGTCATGACCGAAGACACCTACGCCCTCGAGGAAGGCAAATACGACATCCACACGAAATTCACCTACTCCTTCCAGAGCAGGGATTACCGCAACCCCGAGCGGGAGGCGAACCTGGCGAAGGACATCGCCAAGTGGAAGGGCCTGGAAAAAATCCTGGCCAAGCCGAAATAACAGTCGCGTCGGGCCGCGGGCGGCCGGATAGCATGGCGCCGAGGCCGGCGGTCGAGTCAGGTGCTGCCTGCAACCAGGCCGCGGGCGGCCGGATAGCATGGCGCCGAGGGCGCGCCGTCGTATCGGGCGGCGCGCAGCCCGCACCGGGCCGCGGGCGGCCGCC
>CAZGUL010000172.1:0-6606 GCA_964529055.1 uncultured Spirochaetaceae bacterium | reverse complement strand
GAGAATCCCGGGGCCGTGGTGATGATCCATCCGGAGTGCCCGCCGGAGACGGTGGCCGAGGCGGACGAGGTCCTGTCCACCGGCGGGATGTGCGCCTTCGTGCGCTCGTCCCCGGCGAAGACGTTCATCGTCGCCACGGAGATGGGCATCATCCACCGGCTGAAAAAGGAGAATCCCCGGGCGGAATACGTGCCGGTGACGTCCCGGGTCATCTGCCCGGACATGAAACTGACGGCCCTGGAGGATGTTCTGGCGGCGCTGGAAACCCTGGAGCCGGAAATCCTGCTGGACGAGGACCTCAGGCGGCGGGCGGAACTGCCCATCCGCCGGATGCTGGCCGGAGGGATATTCGAGGAATGAGCCGGGAAACCGCCCTGGCCGGCCTTGCCGCCGACCCGCGCCGGCCGAAGCGGCTCGTCGCGGCCATGAGCGGCGGGGTGGACTCGTCCGTCGCGGCCTTTCTCGCCCGGGAAGCGGGGATCGAAACCATCGGCGTCACCCTGCGGCTGCGGCCCTGCGCGGAGGACCCGGCGGAAAAGGCCAGGGCCTGCTGCGGCGCCGAGGACGGCATCCACGCCCGGACCGCCGCCGCGCGGCTCGGCATTCCCCATTACTTTCTGGACTACCAGGACGATTTCCGCCGGATCGTGCTCGAGCGCGCCTGGGACGAGTACGCGAAGGGCCGCACGCCCAATCCCTGCGCCCTCTGCAACCGGCACCTCAAATTCGGCCGCCTCCTGGAGTATGCCCGGGAAATCGGGGCCGACGGAGTCGTGACGGGCCACTACGCTCGGGTCCTGCCGGCGGAGGAGGGGGGCTTCGGCCTGCACCGCGGCGTCGACCCGGTTAAGGACCAGTCCTACTTCCTGTTCGACCTGGAGAGGAGCGCCGTGGACCGCTGCTTTTTCCTGCTTGGTGTCCTGCGCAAGGCGGAAACCCGGGACATCGCCCGGGGTCTCGGCCTCGCCAACGCGGAGAAGCGGGACAGCCAGGACGCCTGCTTCGGCGTCCCGGGCGAAAGTTTTCCGGAAACCCTGCGCCGGGTTCTGGGCGTCCGGACGAAACCCGGCGTTTTCGTCGACCCGGCGGGCCGGGTCCTGGGCCGTCACGACGGGGCGCACGCCTACACCCTCGGCCAGCGGCGCGGCCTCGGCGTCGCCCTGGGAGTCAGGGGCTGGGTTTCCCGCATCGACCCGGAAACGGGAACGGTGGAGATCAGCACCGACGAGGAGGCCCTGATGCGCCGGGAGCTGGTCGCCGGGGACGTCAACTGGCTGGACGCCTCGCGGGAGGGGACCTCCTTCGACGCCGAGGTTTCGGTGCGGTACGCCCACAGGGCCGCACCCGCCCGGGTCGAAGGCCTTCCCGGCGGAGGCTTTGCCGCCGTTTTCGAACGCCCCGTCCGGGCCGTGACTCCAGGCCAGGCGGCCGTGGTCTACCGGGGGGACAGGGTGGTCTGCGGGGGCTGGATAAACTCCCCCCGTTGAACGATCTCACCGTCTCGGTGTATTATTCTGGAGATTCTTGAATTTTGCGTGCCGGGGGTTGCCATGACAGGTCCCTTCGATTTCACCGTCCCCGTCCTGGGGGAACCGAAAATTCCTTCTCCCATTTCGCTGTCGACCGTGCGGGGGGACTCCATCGCCAATTACGTCCGGGATGAGGAGTACATCCTGTATTCCATCGACGTCGACCCGGAACGGAAGTCCTTCCACTTCGAGAAGAAGGACCTGCTCCAGGTGGCCGGCCCCCGGGAAAAAATCTACTTCAATCCGGGGCACGTGCACGCGGGCATCGTCACCTGCGGAGGGCTCTGCCCGGGTCTCAACGACGTCATCCGCGCGGTTGTCCGCAGCCTCTGGCACAGCTACGGGGTCAGGAGAATTTCCGGCATCCAGTTCGGGTACAAGGGCCTCCTGCCGGAGTACAAGCTTCCCACCGTGGACCTGGACATCGACGTGGTGGACGACATCCACAAGATGGGCGGCACCGTGCTGGGCTCCTCCCGGGGCGGGGGCGAGCGCACCGAGGACATCGTGGACTCCATCGAGCGGATGAACCTGAACATCCTCTTCACCATCGGCGGGGACGGCACCCAGAAGGGCGCCCTGCGCATCGCCGAGGAAATCGAACGGCGGGGGCTCAAGATCGCCGTCGTGGGGGTTCCGAAGACCATCGACAACGACCTGTCCTTCATCCAGAAATCCTTCGGTTTCGAGACCGCGGTGACCCAGGCGGCCCAGGCAGTTTCCAGCGCCCACACGGAGGCCCATTCCGCGATCAACGGCATCGGGCTGGTCAAGCTGATGGGGCGGGAATCGGGCTTCATCGCCGCGTACACCGCCCTGGCGGTGCACGAGGCGAATTTCGTCCTGATACCCGAGGTGCCCTTCGAACTGGAAGGCCCCAACGGCCTGCTGGCGCACCTGAAAACCCGGCTCCAGAAGCGCAACCACGCGGTCGTCATCGTCGCCGAGGGCGCGGGCCAGGACCTGGTGCAGCAGGAGAGCGAGACCGACGCGTCGGGCAACAAGAAGCTCGGCGACATCGGGCGGCTCCTGCGGGACAGGATACCGAAATACTTCGCCGAGCAGAAAATGGAGATCAACCTGAAGTACATCGACCCGAGCTACATCATCCGGAGCGCCCCCGCGGAGCCCACGGATTCGGCGTACTGCTCTCGCCTGGGCAGCAACGCGGTCCACGCCGCGATGGCGGGCAAGACGAAAATCCTCATCAGCCAGGTCAACCACACGTTCGTGCATCTTCCGATCTCCGTCGCGGTTTCCACGCGGAACCGGGTGGATCCGGAAAGCAGCCTGTGGCGGGACGTGCTGGAGGCGACGAAACAGCCGGTCCTGATGAAAAACCCCGGGAACGGTACGTGACCGACGAACCCGTTGAAATACACCTGGACGCCCCCGACGGAACCCGGCTTTTCGGTGCCCGGATACCTGCGGCCCGTCCGCGATGCTGCCTTCTCGTCGTCCACGGCATGTCCGAGCATTTCGGGCGGTACCGGCATTTTTCATCCTTTCTCGCCGACAAGGGCGTTTCGGTGTACGGCTTCGACCTCCGCGGCCACGGTCTCACCGGCGAAGAGGCCGGCACTCCCGGATTCCTGGCGGAGGAGAACGGCTGGAACCTGGCCGTGGAGGACATCGACCTGTGGATCGAACGCGTCCGCCGTGAAAATCCCGGCCTTCCGGTATTCCTGCTGGGCCATTCCATGGGATCGTTTCTCGCCCGGGCGTACGCGGGCAGGTACGGGGAAAAGCTTTCGGGGCTGATCCTGTCCGGCACCGGACGCGACCCCGGCCTCGCGGCACGGATCGGCCGGGCAATCGCGCTCATCGAGGCGCAGATCAACGGAAAGAGGGCCCCCAGCGCACTGCTGGACCGGCTCAGCTTCGGCCCCTACGCAAGGTCGGTCAAGAACAGGTCGACCCGCTTCGACTGGCTGTCGCGGGACGAGCGGCAGGTGGACATGTACATCGCCGATCCCCTCTGCGGCAGGATACCCACGACCGGTTTCTTCGCCGACCTCCTGAAGGGCATCCGGGAGGTCCAGCAGCCGACGCTGGTGCGCAGGACCCCGCGGGGGCTGCCGATTTACCTGTTTTCCGGAAGCAGGGACCCGGTGGGTGGCTTTTCCCGCGGGGTTGCCTGGGTGTACCGGGAATACCGCAAGGCGGGGGTCGCAAACCTCTCTCTGAAGATCTACTCCGACGGGCGCCACGAGATGCTGAACGAAACGAACCGGGACGAGGTTTACCGGGACGTTCTGGCCTGGATCGTATCGCGGCTGCCCTCCGGAAAGCCGGACGAGGCGGAGGCCCCGGCCGCCCCGTGAGGCGGCCCGTTCCCTACAGGACCCCGAGCAGCCGCGCGCAGGCGGCGAGTTCCTTGTCCCCCGGCGTGCCGGACAGCACTTCCGTAGCCAGCACCTTTCCGAGCTGCACCCCTTCCTGGTCGAAGCTGTTGATGTTCCACGCCAGCCCCTGGAACATGACCTTGTTCTCGAAGTGGGCCAGCGTCGCGCCCAGGGCGCGGGGTGTGAGCTTTTCGCCCCGGAGCAGGGACGACGGACGATTCCCGGCGAAATCCTTGTTCGGGTTCGCGTCGCCCTTGCCCTTCGCGAAGGCGACGATCTGGGCGGCCAGGTTGGCGTTCAGTTTTTTCTGGCTCGTGGAGCCCTCGAACTCCAGGTCGTCCTCCCGCTGGGACCCGTGAAAACCGATGAACTGCAGCGGAACGATGTCCGTGCCCTGGTGCAGGAGCTGGTAGAAGGAGTGCTGGCCGTTCGTTCCGGGCTCGCCGAAAATGACGGGGCCGGTGGGGTAATCCACCGGCTCGCCGAAACGGTTCACGTGCTTGCCGTTCGATTCCATGTCGAGCTGCTGCAGGTGGGCGGGAAAGCGGGACAGGGCCTGGCTGTAGGGCAGAACGGCGGTTGTCGGATACCCCAGCACGTTGCGCTCGTAGACGCCCAGAAGCGCGTCCATCAGGGCGGCGTTTTTGCGGATGTCCCCCTCAAGGGCGAGCCGGTCGGCCTCCGCAGCGCCCGCCAGCACTTCCCCGAACACCGCCGGGCCGAAGGCCAGGGCGAGGACCGCGCCGCCCACGGCGCTGGTGGCGGAGTACCGGCCGCCGATGTAGTCGTCGATGAAGAAGGCGGCCAGGTAATCCTGCGATTTCGCCATGGGGCTCGTTTCCGACGTCACCGCGATGATGTGCTTTTTCGGCGCCAGGCCGGGAGTCTTCGCCGCTTCGAGCCGGCGGAGGACGAAGGCCTCGTTGGTAAGGGTTTCCTGGGTTGTCCCGCTTTTCGACACCACGATGAAAAGCGAGGTTTCCGGGTCCACCGACGCGAGGACCTCCGATGCGTCGTCCGGGTCCACGTTGGATATGAAGCGGGCCGCCATTTTCCGGGGAGAGCCCTCCCCGGCGCGGTGGTTGGACAGGGCGATGTACAGGGCCCGGGGCCCCAGGTCCGATCCGCCGATGCCGATCTGGACCACCGTGTCGAAGGGCTTCCCGGTGGAGCCGCGGATTTCCCCCCGGTGGACCTTGTCGGCGAACGCGTTGATTTTATCCTGCTCGCCCCGGTAGAACTGCCGGAGGTCCTTGCCGCCGGAGAGGACCCCCTTGCCCAGCTGTCCGCGGACGAGGTGATGCAGGACCATCCTCTTTTCGCCGGTGTTCATGATCTCCCCGTCCAGTATCATCCGGTATTTGGCGGCAAGACCTGCCTCGTCGGCCAGGTCCTGCAGGGCCCGGAGAATCTCCGGGGAAAAGCTTTTCGCCCCGTAGGCATACGTCATTCCCCCGCCGGCGGGAATCGCGCACGAGGTGATCCTCTCCTCCGTCAAGAGGGTCCGCAGATGCGCGGGCCGGGGAAGTTTTTTCAGTTTCGCGAAGGACTCCAGCGAATCGAGATTCTTGTACTGTACGCTCATGACAGCCTCCCGTGTCTCGTAAAAAAAGTCTAACGGATTTTGACGGGAAGTCAATACGGACCGCGGGCGGACCCGGGCCGAAATAATTTTTAAAAAATATTGCGAATCCGCCGGCCCGGCTCTATACTGTGAAACATAGGAAAATCATTACATACGTGGAGGTTTTTATGGTTTCAGGCGGAATGGCGATTGTCTTTCTGTTCATCGCCGTCATCCTCATCGTTTATCTGACCTCGAAGGTCCAGATGAACGCGTTCGTCGTTCTCATCACGGTGGCCTTTCTGTACGGTCTCGCGATCGGACTGCCTCTGGCGAAGATCGTCGAGAACATCAAAAACGGCTTCGGCGGCACCCTGGGCAACATCGGTATCGTCATCATAGCGGGAACGATCATCGGGTTCATCCTGGAGAAAACCGGCGCCGCGCTTTCCATCACCCAGGCAATCCTGAACCTGGTGGGAGCCAAGAGGGCGCCCCTGGCGATGAGCGTCGCCGGCTACGTGGTGTCCATTCCCGTCTTCTGCGACTCCGGCTTCGTCATCCTGTCGCCCCTCAACAAGGCCCTGTCGGCGAAAACCGGCATCTCCATGACGGTCATGGCCGTCGCGCTGGGCACGGGGCTTCACGCCACGCATCTCCTGGTGCCGCCCACGCCGGGTCCCATCGCGGCCGCGGCCAACCTCGGCGCGGACCTCGGAATGGTCATCGGCGTCGGCGCGTTCGTGGCGCTCTTTTCCATGGGAGCCGGTCTCCTGTGGGCCCTCAAGTTCGCGGCCCGTTACAAGGTCGAGGCGGAAGTCCACGAGTCCTTTGAAGATCTTCACAAGAAATACAAGAAGCTCCCCGGGGCCATGCATTCCCTCCTGCCGCTGCTCGTTCCGATCGTCCTGATCCTTCTGCGCTCCATCGCCCTGTTCCCGACGAAGCCTTTCGGCGGCGCCGGTTTCCAGGCGTTCATCGTCTTCATCGGAGACCCCGTCACCGCCCTCATCATGGGTGTTTTCATCGCTCTGACGCTCGTGCACAAGGGCGAGCAGGGAACCGCGATGAAGGACTGGATGAATGAAGGCGTCGTCAGCGCGGCCCTGATCCTGGCCATCACCGGAGCGGGCGGAGCCTTCGGAAGAATTCTGCAGGCATCCCCGAT
>CAZGUL010000171.1:0-6615 GCA_964529055.1 uncultured Spirochaetaceae bacterium | reverse complement strand
GCCCTCCGGGCGACCCGCCGGAAAATCGGCATGATCTTCCAGCATTTCAATCTGGTGAAACGCTCCAGCGTGGCGACCAACGTCATGTCCGGCCGCCTCGGCTATGTGGGAACCGCGTCGAGCCTGCTCCACCGCTTTTCGGCGGAGGACCGGGCCCGGGCGGCCGCGGCGCTGGAGCGGGTGGGAATGAAGGACATCGCCCACAAGCGGGCCGACGAGCTCTCCGGCGGCCAGCAGCAGAGGGTCGGCATCGCCCGGGCCCTGATGCAGGAGCCGTCGATGATCCTGGCCGACGAACCCGTGGCAAGCCTCGACCCGGTGCTGGCCCATTCGATCCTCGGCTATCTGGAACAGCTGAACGCCGGGTCGGGAATCACGGTGATCTGCAGCCTCCACTACCTGGACCTGGTCCAGCGGTACGCGAGCCGCGTCATCGGGCTGCGGGAGGGACGCATCGTATACCGGGGAACCCGGGAGGACATCCGCAGGATGACCGACGCCGAGTTCAAGGAAATCTACGGCGAGGAAGCGGTGCGCACCAGCGCCGGCCGCCGGGAGGACGAGTAGCATGGCGGCCTTGAAAACACGAAGGAAAGGCGGAACCGACGGGGTCCACCGCGCAGGTTTCCTGCCGCCGGCGGCCGCCGCGGCGGCTTCGCTCGTCGTTCCCGGTCTCGGCCAGGTCCTGGCCGGCGCGGTCCGGAGGGGGCTCCTGCTCATGGGTTCCGCCCTCTCGATGGCGGCCCTGTTCCTGTGGCGGATAAACGTCCTCGCCCACCGGGAAACCTCCCTCCGCCTCAAGTTCCTGAAGGCCCTAGAACTGTCCCCCTCGTTCATTCTTCTCCTGGCGGCGGGCCTCCTCGTCCTCTGGGTCTGGACCGCCCTGGACGCGGCCCGGCAGGCGCGGCCCGGACGCCGGGGCGGGACCGGGATCTTCGTCTTCGTGCTGGCCCTGTATTTCGTCATCGGCTGGCAGATAAGCCAGATCGACGTGTACAAGGCGGTCACCAAATTTCCGGAAACCCTCCCCACGCTGGGCAAGGTGGTCTGGCCCTGGGAGGCCGCGGTGACCCGGGAAACCGACACCGTCACCGCGGGGGCGGACATCCTCGTCGACGCGGCGGACAATCCCCCGGCCCCGCCGGAAAAAACGGAAGGCAGGCCGTACCTCCGGGTCAGCCCCGCCTTCGGCAAGCTCTCCCGGCTGGACGCGAACAACGACATCGTGCCGGGATCGCTGATAACGGTGGAGGGCGAAGGCTTCGCGCCGGACCGGGAAACCGAAATCTGGTGGGTGGACAGTCTGCGAAACGAATTCCGGCCCCGGCACGAGGGCGCCTACGTTTCCGCCGTCACCGACGGGAAGGGCGCCTTCCGCCTCAGGATGGTCATGCCGTACCGGCTCATTCCGCCCTCCATAGCCGAGCAAAGGCAGATCCACCGGGTGGAGGCCCGGCAGACCACCCCGGTGGGGGGCCTCATCCCGTCGGAACCTCTCCTCCTCACCATCGGCCTGATGGTCGAGACGATCTTCATGGGAATGATGGCGACCCTGTTCGGCATCGTTTTCTCGATCCCCCTGAGCTTTCTCGCCGCCCGCAACCTGATGTCCGGCTCCCCGGTGACCTACGCCGTCTACTTCGTGACCCGCACGATCCTGAACATCGTCCGGGCCATCGAGCCGCTGATCTGGGCCCTGATTTCCGTCATCTGGGTCGGGCTGGGCCCCTTCGCGGGCATCCTGGCCCTGACGATCCACTCGGTGGCGTCCCTGGCGAAGCTCTACTCGGAGGCCATCGAAAACATCGACGCGGGCCCCATCGAAGCCATCCAGGCCGTGGGGGCCTCGCGGCTGCAGACCATCATGTACGCCGTGGTGCCCCAGATGATCCCGCCGTTCGTCAGTTTCTCGATCTACCGCTGGGACATCAACGTGCGGATGTCCACCGTCATCGGCCTCGTGGGGGGCGGCGGCATCGGCTTCCTGCTGGTGCAGTACATCCGGCTCCTGGATTACCGGGCGGCGGGGATTGCGGTGTGGTTCATAGCGGTGACGGTGAGCATCCTCGACTACGTCAGCGCCGAGATACGTGAAAAACTGACATGACCGGCCCCCGGCGGTCTCCGCGCCGGGGAATTCTCCGCTTTCCTCTTGACGGGAGGGGCAAAAAGCCCTATTATGTTAGTTAGTATTCACTACGGAGGCGTTTATGGAACCTTTCACCCCCCGCCAGAGCGAGATCGTCCACGCCGCGATCCGGATCATCGCCGAAAAGGGAATCCAGGAACTGACGACGAAAAACCTGGCCGAACGGGTCGGGATTTCGGAACCCGCCCTGTACCGCCATTTCAGGAACAAGACCGCAATTCTGAAGGGAATCCTGGATTTTTTCCGGGAGCGGAGCGTCGGGATTTTCGAACGCATCATCCTTCGGGAACCGGAGGGAAAAGCCCGGCTCGCCGCCGTTGTCCGGGAACTTTGCCGCCACCTGGCGGACAACCCGGCCTTTTCCGCGGTGGTGTTCTCGGAAGTCATTTTCCGGAGCGAGTCGGAGCTCGCCCCCGGCGTCGAGGGCCTCATGAGCGCGGCCCGGAAAAATCTGTCGGACATCCTCGCCGGGGGCGCCGAAGCCGGAGAGTTCCGCCGCGACATTCCCGTGGAGCACATGGTTCTGGTTGTGATGGGGGCACTCCGGCTTCTGGCCACCCGCTGGCACCTGACCGGCTACGGTTTCGATCTCGCGGCGGAGGGGGACGCCCTCGCCGGGTCTCTCGTCCGCCTTCTGGGATCGCCGAAAGGAGAACGCACATGAAAGCACGGAACATCGCGAAACCGGCCGGCTTCCGCCGCGCGGCCGCATTCCGGACGGCGGTCCTTTTTTCGGCCGCCCTGATCGCAGCCGTTCCCGCGCCGGCCGCGCCTCCGGAGGACGGTGAGATGGGGATCGCCGAGGCACTCCGGACGGCGCTGCGGGACAATCCCGCCGCCGCCGCGGCCGCCTGGGGAAATGCGGCGGCGCTGGGCCGCGTCGGGGAGGCCCGGGCGGGCCTCCTGCCGCAGGTTTCCGCGTCGGCGGGCTTCTCCCGGTTCGAGGAACCGATGACCGTGACCCCCATTCACCGCATCGGCAGCTTTCCGCCGCTGGACGACCGGATTTACGACATCGGCCTCCAGGTCTCCGTCCCCGTCCTGAGCGGCCGCATCCTGGCGGGAATCGGCGCGGCGGAAGCGGCATCCGCCGAGGCGTCCGCCGTGGTCGACCGGGCACGGATCGAAACCCTGCTCCGGACGGCCGGCGTCTACATCGCCGCCATGGAAGTCGACGACAGAGGCCGGCTCCTGGCGGCCCACATCGGCACCCTGGAACAAAGGCTCCGGGAACTCGAGGCCCTCGCGGCGGAGGGACGGGCGTCGGAGGCGGACCTCGCCCTGGCCGCCGCGGCCCTCGAAGCGGCGCGGGCCGACGAGGTCGAACTCCGGCAGGGCGGGCGGGAACTCTCCTTTGTCCTGGGAGTCCTGCTGGGACGGGAACGGGGGATACGCCCGAAAATCTCCGGCCTCCGCATCGAAGCCGTCGACGCGGCGGGCCCGGAAAAACAGGCCGAGGGGCCCGCGGCGCGTCAGGCCCGGGCCCGGAAGGAAAGCGCCGCATACGGCGAGAAGGCCGCCCGCCGCTCCCTGTGGCCGGAACTTTCGGTTTTCGCCGGAAACACGTGGCGCTCCGGCGGCGACCTGGATTTCGCCTCCGAATGGTCGGCGGGCCTCTCGCTCCGGTTTCCCGTCCTGGATTACGCCCGCCGGGCGGCCTCCATCCGCGCCGCCGAAGCCGGGACCGCCGCGGCGGAAAGCAGGTACCGGGAAGCCCGGATATCCGAGGCGTCCAACGCGGAAATCCTCTTCTCCCGGATGGAGGGCCTGCGCCGCCGGGAGGATTTTCTCGAGCGGGCAGTCCGCGGCAGGGAAACCGCCGTGGAGGCCTTCCGGGAACGCTACTCCGAGGGAAGACTCTCCCTCAGCGAGCTTCTCGCGGGCGAGGCGGAGCTTCTCCAGCTGGCCATCCAGCGGCGAAGCGTGATTTTCCGGCGGGCGTCGACCTTTCTCGAATACCACGCGCTGCGGGGAACCCTGACGGAAAAGATCATCCTGTCGATTGTGGAGGAATGACATGAAAAAAACGGCACTGTTCGCCGTATCGGCCGCGGCGGCCGTCGGCATCTTCGTCATGGTCCGCGCCTTCCGCGGCGGGGACAAGGGTCCGGAAACCATCCCGCCCGCCCCCGTGGCCGTGCGGGTCGCGCTTCCCCGGACCGAAAACATCGAAATCGGCGCTTCCTACCTGGGGACGGTGCATTCCCGCAGGGACGTGCGGGTCATCGCCCGGGTCCCCGGAACCGTCTCGGAGCTGCCGAAACGGGAGGGGGAGAACGCCGGGGAGGGGGATACCCTCGCCGTGATCGCCGCTCCGGACATCGAGGCCCAGATCGAACGCCTCACGGCGGACCGGGATTATTGGGCCCGGCGCCACGCGACGGACAGAAGGCTGGTGGAGAAGAACGCCCTCGCGCCCGACCAGGCCCTCACCGGCGAAAAAAACCTGAAAACCACCGAGGCCGCCCTGAAGGAAGCCCTGTCCGGGCTCGGGAAAACCCGGGAGAAGGCGCCGTTCGCCGGCACCGTCCTTTCCCGGTTCGTCGAACCCGGCCAGAGCGTTCTGCCCGGGCAGCCCATCCTGCATTTCGGAAGCGGCGTCTTCGAGGTCCGGGTCGAGGCGGCCGAAGAGGACCTGCGCCGCGGCCTCGGCGCGGGGACGGAGGCCGAGGTGGAAGCGGGGGACGGAGGAAGAATACGGACCCGGGTTTCCGAGGTTTCGCCGGCCGCCGGAGGGCAGTCCCGGACCTTCACGGTGAAAATCCCGCTCCCGGCGGAGGCGGGTTCCGCCCTCCGCGTGGGGTCTTCGATCCGGGTGACGTTCATCATAGCGGCCCGGAGGAACGCCCTGACCCTTCCCGCCGGCGCCGTCGCGGAGAGGAACGGAGACCCCCACATCTTTCTCGTCCGGGACGGCCGCGCGTTCCGTCAGGCGGTTAAGCCGGGCATCGAAAGCCGCGGCAGGATCGTCGTCGATTTTCCGTGGAACGGCCTGGACAAGGCCGTCGTATCCAACCTCCGGGCCCTGGCCGACGGGACCGAGGTTTTCGCGGTGGATGCCGGGGAGGAAGCGGAATGACTCTTTCCGAATACGCGATAAAGAACCGGTACACGGTTTACGCAGTTTTCATCGCCGTCACAGTTTTCGGCGTCGTGTCGTATTTTTCCCTTCCGATCCAGCTTTTCCCCGACACGGCCCCGCCGCTGGTGAACATTCTGACCCCCTACCCGGGGGCCGCGGCGGAGGACGTGGCGGACCTCGTTTCGGACCCCATCGAGGCGGAGGCGGCTTCCCTGGAAGGGGCGGCGGAAGTGTCCTCGACGTCACAGAACGGACTGTCCCTCGTGGCGGTGGAGTTCCGGTACGGGACGAGCGTCGACCTGGCCGCGGTGGACGTGCAGAACGCCCTGTCGCGGATCAGGTCCCGTCTGCCCCCGGACATCGGCGATCCCCAGGTGCTGAAATTCTCCACCAGCGCCCGGCCGGTCCTGACGATGGGCCTCCGGGGGGTGAACCAACCCGAGGTCCGGCGCCTGGCCGGGGACGTGATCGGTCCGGAAATCCAGCGGGTGCCCGGGGTGGCGCTGGTGGACGTTTTCGGCGGGTCCCGGCCCGAAATTTCCGTCCTGATGGACAGGAACCGTCTCGCCGCCCACCGTCTTTCGCTCCAGGCGGTGGCCGACGCGATCCGGGCCCACAACGTCAGCGAGCCGGCGGGGCAGATCCGCGGCACCGCCGGCCACTTCGCCTTCAGGGTGGACAACCGGGGCGAAGGCGCGGAGGACATCCGCGCGGTCCCGCTCACCACACCCGAAGGCCGGAGTATCCGGGTGGGTGACGTGGCCGAGGTCGTTTCCGGCGGCGGCGAGGACGCCTCCCGTTTCCGGGTCAACGGACGCCCCGCCGTGGCGATCCAGATATTCAAACAGGAGGACGCGAACACGGTCCGCACCGTCGAGCTCGCCCGGGCGAAATTCGACGAACTGGCCCTTCGCTTCCCGGATGTGGAGTTCGAACTCGCCGACGAGGACGCGTCCTTCGCCCGTCAGGTTGTAAACAACATGCTCGGCGCCGTCGCGCAGGCCCTTCTTCTCGCGGCGGTGATCATCTTTCTCTTTCTCGGAAGCTGGAAGCGCGGTCTGGTGACGGCCGTGTCGATGCCGGTGTCCTTTCTCCTGTCCTTCTCGCTGATGAGCGTTTTCGGTCTGCAGATCGACATGGTCACCCTCACCGCGGTCATTCTCGCCGTCGGCATGGTGGTGGACGCGTCGGTTGTCATTCTGGAAAACATCAGCAGAACCCGGGCGGAAAAAAATCTTCCACCGGAGGATGCCGCCGCGGAGGGGGCCCGGGAAATCCAGTTCTCCGTGGTCGCCGGCAACGCCACGACCCTGATCGTTCTCGTACCGCTCCTCTTCCTGTACGGCTTCATCGGCAAGACCTTCGGACCCCTGGCCGCCACCCT
>CAZGUL010000170.1:1085-6635 GCA_964529055.1 uncultured Spirochaetaceae bacterium | reverse complement strand
ATTTTCGGCGGCATCTCCGTTTCGTCGGTGGCGGACACATCGGCCATCGGCAGCGTGCTGATACCCGCGATGATCGAGCAGGGGTACCCGAAGGGCTTCACCGTGGGGGTGACGGTTGCCTCGTCCACGATGGGGATGATCATTCCCCCCAGCGTGCCGATGATAATGTACGCCATGATCTCCGGCGCCTCCGTGGGCAGGCTCTTCCTGGCCGGCGTTTTTCCCGGCATCCTGATCGGGATTTCCCAGCTCGCGGTGGTGTACTGGCTTTCGTGGAAGAACAAGTATCATCCCGCGCCGGAGAAATTCGAGGTCCGGAAGGCGGCGACGGTGGTGAAGTACGGCCTCTTCGCCGTCGTCATGCCGGTTGTCCTGGTCCTGTCCATTTCGCTGGGAATCGCGACGGCCAGCGAATCCGCGGGAGTCGCGGTCCTGTACGCGTGCTTGATCGGCTTTCTGGTGTACAAGGAGCTCACCTTCGCTGACATCGTCCAGGCGCTTAAGAAATCCGTCATGATGTCCAGCTCCATCATGATCATCGTCGGCTTTTCGATGCTGTACATATGGATCCTGGCCGTCGAGCAGGTCCCTGCGGGGATCGCGGAATTCATTCTTTCCCTCGACATTCACCGCTACTGGATTTTCATCTTTCTCGACATTCTCGTCCTTTTCATCGGGACCTTCGTCGACGTCACCCCGGCGCTGCTGCTCCTGTGCCCGATCCTGATACCGGTGATGAAACGCTTCGGGATGATGGAGCTCCAGTTCGGCGCCGTGATGATCGTCGGCCTCGCCATCGGCCTGGTCACGCCGCCGGTCGGCATGTGCCTGAACGTGGCGACGAAAATAAGCGGCATTCCGATAACGCAGATATTCCGGCACGCGGTCCCGTGGCTCGTCTGCAACGTGTTGATACTCGTTCTCGTCACCTTCTTCCCCGAACTCAGCACCTGGCTCCCGGGCCTTCTGGGCTGATGCCCCGCGCGCGGGAGCCCCCCCGCCGCCCCGTCCATTTGACAATTCCCGGCGGCGTTCGTACAATGGGACAGGTTGGGGGACGACGAACATCAAAATCACGGACGCGACTCAAGTCTACGTCAAGTTGCGCAGGGATATCGTAAAAGGTCTGCTTAAACCAGCGGAGAAGCTCCAGATAAAGGACATCGCGGACCGCTACCTCACGGGCGTCAACCCCGTCCGGGAAGCGCTGAACAGGCTCTCGTCCGAAGGCATCGTGGACCGGAGGGACCGGCAGGGTTTCTTTGTTCCCGCAATAAGTCTTTCGGACTACCAGGAGCTCGTCAAAACCCGCTGCTGGCTTGAAGGCAAAGCGGTCCAGGAATCCATCGCAAATTACAGCCAGGAGTGGGAGGAACGGATCGTTCTCGCTTTTCATCGCCTGATCAGGAAAACCGCGGTTCTCAGAGATTCCGAAGGCGGTTATGTCGGTACGCCGGAATGGGAGGACCTTCACAGGGCTTTCCATCTTTCGCTGATTTCGGGCTGCGGATCGTCATGGCTGATTAAATTCTGCGAGGACCTGATGGACCATTCCCACAGATATCGGAACATTTCCAATGTGCTTGATTACAGGGAACGGGACGTTGAGGCGGAACACAAAGGAATCATGGACGCGGCGATCGAAAAAAACGCGGACCTAGCCGGCCTGCGCCTTTCCGATCATTACAGCTTGACCCTGCAGATCATCGAAAAGAACATCGAATTATTGTAGCGGGGCGGCTCTCTCTTACAGCTTGAGATTTTATAATATATAATTAAGCATAATACCCGTAAAAATATATAATTTTTCGCTAAATACGTTTTATAATATTTTATTTGACAGGGCGGAAATAGTGATTTAAACTTGAAGCCGTCCACTACGAGAGGTAAAAGGGGCTTTCACATGAGATTCAGGAACAAAACAGTGCTCATTACCGGCGCCGGCGTCGGGATCGGCAGGGCGGCGGCAATCCGGTTCGCGGAGGAAGGAGCGGACGTGGCGGTCAATTCACTCACGCCGAAGAACGGCGAGGAGACGCTCCGGCTCGTTCTGGAAAAAGGCGGCCGGGCTTTTTATATCCAGGGGGACGTGTCCGTCGCGGCCGATGCAAGGGCGATGGTGGAAAAGACCGTGCAAACCTTCGGACGGATCGACGTTCTCGTGAACAACGCCGGAATCGTGCTCCCCGGCCGCGTCGACGACATGTCCGAGGAGGACTGGGACCGGACGATGAGCGTCAACCTGAAAGGGGTCTTTCTCGTGTCCAAGTACGCGGTATTGGAGATGAAGAAGTCCGGCGGCGGCGTCATCGTGAATAACGCGTCGGTGGCCGCCTTGAAAGGCTTGAAAGAGAGGGGCGCGTATTCGGCGTCTAAAGGCGGCGTCCTGTCGCTGACAAAGGCCATGGCCGCCGATTACCTGCAGGATCATATCCGGGTCAACTGCGTCTGCCCGGGCACCACGTATACGCCGTCTCTTGAAAGGCGCATTCAGGCCTTCGCCGATCCGGAAAAAGCCCGGCAGGACTTCATTGCCCGGCAGCCGATGGGCAGGCTCGGACGGGACGACGAGATAGCGGAAGCCATGCTGTTCGCCGCGTCGGAAGCCGCGGGTTTCCTGAACGGCGCGGTCATCAGCATTGACGGGGGCATGACGATTTGAGCCGCCATCGGGGTGCCGCGGCGGTACGAATTTGTGCTTCTCCGACGGCTTCGCCTATACTTTCAGAAAAGGGAGGTAAGTCTTCCAGGAAGATACATCATATTTATTAAACCGGAAAACGAAAAGGGGGATCGGTATGAAAAAAAGAAAAGTCGTCAGTTTCATTCTCATTGCCGTAATGGCGGCGTCGGTCTGGGCCGGAGGACAGAAGGAAGCCGCGGGAAAGGCCGCCGCCGGGAAAAGCCCGCCGTATGTAGTCGGTTTCAGCAACGTCGGCCCCATCAACCCGTGGAAGGTGGCCATGGGCGAGGAAATGAAATACGCCGCCTCGAAGATGCCGAACCTCATCAAGGCGTTCTACGCGACCGACGCGGGCGGTCAGATCGCGAAGCAGATTGCGGACGTCGAGGACCTCATGGCGAAGGGGGTCGATCTTCTTCTCATCACCGCCCTCTCGCCGTCGGCCCTTTCCCCGGTTCTGGAAAAAGCGGTTGACCGCGGCATCGTCGTCGTGTCGTTCGACAACGTCGTCGACACCGACAAGGTCACGCTGAAAATCCAGGCCGACGAGGCCGAACTCGGCGCCGGGATGATGGAGTGGCTCTGCAAGAAACTGAACGGCAAGGGTAAAATCGTCATGCTCGGCGGGGTCGCCGGCAACTCGACGGCTCTTCTCCGCTGGAAGGGCGGGGAGGATGTCCTGAAGAAATACCCGGACATCCAGGTCGTCGGGACCGCGTGGACGAACTGGGCTTTCGACAAGGCGAAGGCGGCGATGGAGAATTTCCTCGCGGCGAACCCCGTCATCGACGGTGTCTGGACCGACGGCGGCGCGTCCGGCCAGGGGGCCTTGACCGCGTGTGTCGAAGCCAACCGTCTGGTTCCCCTCACCGGAACGGCCAGCAATGGTTTCCTGAAACTGTGGAAGTCCCTGCGGCCCCGGGGGTTCAGCAGTTACGGCGTAACGCATCCCGCCTACTGCAGCGTTCCTGCCCTGGAATACGGCCTCAAGATCCTGCAGGGCGAGAAAATGCCGTCCTTCCTGCCGTCCAAACTCGAGGTGACCGCGGACGCGGACATCGACAAACTGATCCGGGAGGACCTGTCCGATGCTTTCTGGGTCCATACGAAACTTCCGGATGACATCCTGAAACAGCTGTTCGGGAAAAAGTAGAACCGCACCGTCAGCAAGGGGGGCCGGAACCTTTCCGACCCCCAACCCAAAACCCCGAGGAGCGACGGCCGTATGGCGTTCATCGAAATGCGCGGTATCACGAAGACCTTTCCCGGAGTTGTCGCTCTGGACAACGTCGATTTCGACTGCGAGGAAGGCAGGGTCCACGGCCTGATCGGCGAAAACGGGGCGGGAAAGTCCACCCTGATCAAAACCCTGAACGGCGAATACAGACCGGACGGGGGGAGCATCCTGCTGGACGGTAAACCGGTGGAGATGATAAGCCCCGCCCGTGCGATGCGGATGGGAATCAGCGTAATCCACCAGGAGTTCAATCTCATCAATCAGCTTTCCATAGCAAAGAACATTTTTCTTGGCCGTGAGCCCGCTGGCTTTCTGGGGCGGGTGAATTTCGGCAAATTATACCGTGACTCCGCCGAGCTCCTCGGGCGGGTGGGACTGGAAAACCTGGATCCGAGCACGGAAGTCTCGGAACTGAACATCGAGCGAAAGCAGCTTGTCGAAGTCGCGAAAGCTTTGTCGGCGGAAGCGCGTCTCATTGTCATGGACGAACCCACGGCGGCCTTGAACGGCGAGGAGGTCGGGAGACTGTTCACCCTGATCCGGGGACTCATTCGTGACGGGAGGGGCGTCATTTTCGTGTCTCACCGGATGGAGGAAGTGTTCGCCGTTTCCGATGTGATCACGGTCCTGCGTGACGGCAAGGTGATAGACACGAAGGAGACGAAGGACCTGACACCGGAAATCGCCGTGCGCCTGATGACGGGCAAGGAACAGATCAGCCGAAGGCTTACCGGCAAATCTCCCGAGGCGGAGACTCTTCTCCGAATTTCCGGTTATTCGGTCCCCGGCGTTTTCCGGAATTTCAACCTGACACTCAGGGCGGGGGAAATCATCGGTCTGGTCGGGCTCGAGGGCCAGGGCCAGCGGGATGTCCTGCGGGCGCTTTTCGGCGAGAACCGGAACGCGGCGGGAGAGATATTCCTGCGGGGGAAGGCGATTTCCGCCGGCCGGCCCGCGGACGCGATCCGGCACGGCATCGCATTCCTGCCGGAAGAGCGCAAAGAGGAAGGCCTGTGCCTGACTCTGAACGTGAAGGACAACATCGCGCTGCCGACCCTGGATGGCCGGAAGCGTTTCGGCTGCGTAAAGAACTCGGCCGAGCGGGATGCGGCATTCGCCGCGGTAAGGGACCTGCGCATCGTTCCGGCGGATCCGTCCCGTATCGTCGGCTACCTGAGCGGCGGCAACCAGCAAAAGGTCGTCCTGGCCAAATGGCTGACCGCGAAGCCTTCCGTTCTCCTCTTTTCCGAGCCCACCCGGGGCATCGATGTGGGCGCGAAGGAGGAAATCTATAATCTGATGCTGAATATCGCCGGGGAAGGAAACGCGATAATCATGGTTTCCGGCGATCTGACCGAAGTCCTCCGCGTCTGTCACAGGATTGTGGTCATGTACGAGGGGGAAATCGTCAGGATTTTCGACGGGGACACGGCGAACAAAGAGGATATCCTTCGCGCCATGTGGGGCCTGGATACGGACAAATCGAATGCTCGACCGGGGGGGAATCCATGAAGCCCGCAATGCCGCGTTTTTCCATCGGACGGCTGAAAAACTCCCCGTCTCTGCCGGTTTACCTCATTACCGGAATTGTGTTCCTGGCGGCGAGCGTATTTTCATCGACCTTCCGGAG
>CAZGUL010000170.1:0-1075 GCA_964529055.1 uncultured Spirochaetaceae bacterium | reverse complement strand
GTTTCGCCTCCGTTGGACAGGGTTTCGCGATCCTGGTCGGGGACGTGGACCTGTGTGTCGGCGGGCTCATCAGCCTCACTACGGTGATCTGCGCGACGCTAATGTCCCGGGCGGGCATAGGCATCGCGGGGGCTGTTCTCATCGCGCTTTCGACGGGGGCCCTCGTGGGCGTCATCAACGGGTACCTGGCGGTCCGGATCAAGATCGACGCCATGGTGACGACCTTTTCCACGAACGCGATCGTCATGGGCATCGCCCTGTATTTCCTGCCGGCCCCGGGCGGATCGGTTCCCGGCGGATTCATGAAAGCCGCCGGATTCGACATCTTCGGAATTCCCGCAGCCCTTCTGCTGCTGTTACTGTTTCTGTTCATATCCATCCGGATCCTGAACCGTTCGGTCCTGGGACTCCACATCAGGGCGGTTGGAGGGGAACCCGCCTCGGCGTACAGTTCGGGCATAAGCATAGTTCGGACGAAAATCTGGGCTCACGTAGCCGCCGGGCTCCTGGCTGCCGTCGCGGGACTTTTCATGGCCGCCAGGATGGGATCCGGAGATCCTTTGTCGGGAACCCCGTTTTCCCTGGATTCGATGACGGCGGTTATCGCCGGCGGCGGTATTTTCTCGTCCGGTGTGGGGGAGGCGACGGGAATGCTGACGGCCGCCCTGCTGATCACCATGCTGGGGAACATCATGAATCACATGGGCGTTTCCACGTACTGGCAGTACGTTTTCAAGGGGCTTCTCCTCATGTCCGCCGTCGCCGCCGCCGCTCTGCGGGGAAAGACCGTCTGGAGGAAGGGCATATGAGGAAGATTCTCCGGGTCATCCAGAGCCCGCGGGCAGGCAACTCCCTCATGATTCTGGTCATCGGCATTGCCCTTTTGACCGCGGCGGGAATAATCGCGCCGGGATTTCTGGGAACGGCGAACCTTTTCAACCTGTGGCGTCAGGCGGTGCCGCTCGGTCTCGTCGGCATCGGGCAGACGCTGGCGATCCTGATCGGAGGGGTGGACCTTTCGGTGGGGGCGGTGGCGATGTTATCCAACATGCTCTCCGCGAAAATCATGAGCGGT
>CAZGUL010000169.1:0-6642 GCA_964529055.1 uncultured Spirochaetaceae bacterium | reverse complement strand
CGTCGGCGACCTGCGCAGCTTCTCGGGCACCTGGAACGATCTCCAGGTCGTCGGGGTCTACTAGCCGGTCCTAGGACGTCTTGAAGGAATCCACCGCCGTGTGGAGCTCCTCCATCCTTTCCCGGCTTTCCACGGTGAGGCGGTTTATCTCCACGATGGACTGCAGGATCTCCTTGGCGCCCTTGTCGATCTCGCTGATGCCGTTCACGACGCCGCCGGAAATTTCCTCCGAGTTCTTCATCGCCAGCTCGATCTCCCGGGTGCCCTGTTCCATTTCCTCGGACCCCTTGATGAGGTGCTTCGTTACTTCGGAAATCTTTTCCGTCGCCCCGAGGATGCCCCGGCTTCCCTCCGCGAGCTCGTCCATGCTGCCGGAGATTTCCGAGAGGGCCGCCGCGAAGGTCTTCACGTCCTGATTTATCTGCTCGAAGGTCCGGAAGCTGTCGTTGCTGGAAACGGAGGCTTCCCGTATTTTCGCCGTCACGGACTTCAGGGCCGTGCCGATCCTGGCCGCGTTTTCCGACGTGGACTCCGCGAGCTTGCGTATTTCCTCGGCGACCACGGCGAAACCCCGTCCCGCGTCGCCGGCGTGGGCGCTTTCGATGGCGGCGTTCATGGACAGAAGGTTCGTCTGGTCCGAGACGTTGTCGATGATCTCGATGATTTCCAGGACGTCGTCGATCTCCTTGGAGATGGACTTGATGATGTCGTTCGTCGAGCCGACCTTCTCCCCGCCTTCGCGGATGATGCGCAGGAGGCCCTCGGCCCGTTCCTTGCGCTCGTTGGAGAGCTTCGCGACGCTGCCGATGGACGCGGTCATCTCCTCGATGGAGCTGGAGGAGTCGCCGATGACCCGGGACTGCTCGTCGATTTCACGGTTTAAGTCCCGGACTTTTCCGGCGATCCGGCTCACCGCCTCGGTGGATGTGGATATGTTCCCGTTCAGGGTGATGAACTGGTCCCGTATGGATTCGATGTTCTTCGATATCTGGTTCAATGCCGAGGCGGACTGGTTGGTTCCCGTGGAGAGGGATTCCTTCAGCTCCTCCACCTTGTGGGCCGCGACGTGGACGGTGTCGAGGAATCCCGACAGGGTGGCCAGCGACTCGTTCAGGTGCCTTCCCAGGGAGCCGATCTCGTCCTTCACGCTGTCCCGGCTGCGGACGCTCAGGTCCCGTGACGCGATCTTCCGCACCGTGCTCTCGATGCTGACGACCCGCGCGGCGAAGGCCCGGCTGAAGCGCACCAGGAAGAGCACCGCCGCCAGGATGACGGTGGCGGCTATGGACAGGGAATAGATCCTGTTTTTCGCCATGATCTGGGCGGAGCGGACTTTTATGTCCCGGGCCAGCCCGCCGAGGATTTCCACCAGAAAGTCCCGTCCCGCCAGGTCGACCACCTGGAGCTTCTGGTCCAGGCGGATCAGGTTGAAGACGAACTGGCCGGTGATGTTCTTTTCCGTCGTGATGGTGAGCATCCGGAGGACCCCGGTCTTTTTCGCGATTTCCTCCACGGGCTCCGCGATGATGTCGTCAACGATCTGCCCGATCTCGAGAAAAGAATTGTGGGTGAGACTCCAGGACGCGCCGGCGCTTTCGATGCTCTCCTGCACCTCCGGCGGAAGCTGCGTTCGTGCGGGGTGTTCCACGAGTTTCTTGAATGTGACGTCGAAATTCTCCAGGGCGGCTCCCCAGGCGGCGCGGGCCTCCTTCAGGTCCCCCCGGGTCTGCAGGATCGCCTTGGTCATGTCCGTCAGCCGGTACATGTCCCGGGTGGCCTCCACGGCGGCGAGCTCCATTTCCTTGAGCCGGTTGGCCCTGGCCGTCGTCGAGAGGAGGAGAGCCAGCGAAATGCCGAAGCCGACGATGAGAACGAGAATGATCGCGTACAGTTTGCCGCGAATTTTCATACTGCCCCCTTCACACAGAAAAACGCGTGTACACCCATTCTAAACAATATTCTCTAAAATGTCAAAGGATGGCGTAATTTTATCTTTTCTCACATTCCTGAATATCCCGCCATTTCTCCATTGTCTGGATCATCAGAAGGAGGGTCTCGTTGACCGGCGTGGGGATGCCGTATTTCGCGCCCTGGGATACGACTTCCCGGGAAAACATTTCCACCTCGGTTTTGCGGCCCGCCTCGATGTCCTGCAGCATCGATGTCTTGCCGTCCGGGGAAAGCCTGCTTATCGGCTCGTGGGCCCTGGCCATGTCTTTTTCGTCCAGGTTGATGCCCCGGGCCCGGGAAACCAGGACCACTTCCCGCATGGCCGCGTCCATCAGCTTTTTCGCCTCCGGAATTTTCTGGAAAACCCCGTAGGGGGCCCGGAGGATCGCGGAAGCCTGGTTTATTCCCACGTTGAGCATGAATTTCCACCACAGGGTGCGGACCATGTCCGCCGGGATCTCGCAGGGTATCCCCGCCCGGTCGAAGAAATCCTTCACCCGGAGGACCCGGTCCGACGGCGGGGTGTTGCGGGCCTCGCCGAAATGGATGAAGCCCGGCGTCGTGAAGGTGACTCCGCCTCCGTCCCTCACCGCGTCGATCTGCACCACCATGCCGTACAGCACCTTTTCCATGCCGCAGGTGTTCCCGATGATTTCCTCCGACGAGATGCCGTTCAGCAGCGACAGGACCATCGTGTCCGGGCCGACGCAGCCGCGGATCTCCCCGACGGCGGCCGGAAGGTCGTGGTACTTCACCGCCACGACCACCAGGTCCGCGGGCGCCGCCTCCCCGGGGCGGACCAGGCGGAAATCGAATCTGCGGCCGTTGACCCGGATACCCTCCCGGGACAGCCTCCGGTATCTTTCCCCGTCCGCGAGAACGGCGACACAGCGGGGGTCGTGATCGTGCATCATCGAGGCGTAGGCGGCCCCAATGGCGCCCGCGCCGACGACGGTGACGTTTTCGATTTTCTTCATGGCGTGAATATCGTACATTCCGGAAAAATTGACAACCCGCCGTTCCCGTCCTATAGTGGGTCCATGCGCGTCGCAATCATCCAGAACACTCCCGTATTCGGGAAGAAAAGCGAAAACGTGGAACGCCTGTTCGCCCTGATGGAGCGCGGGCGGGCGGACCTCTACGTTCTGCCGGAGCTGGCCTATTCGGGCTACCAGTTCACGAGCCCCGGGGAAGCGGAGTCCCTGGCGGAGGACACCGGGGCGGCCAACATCAAGGCCTTCCGGGACAAGGCCCGGAGCCTGGACGCCGCCGTCGTTTTCGGTTTTCCGGAAAAGACCCCCGCGGGGCTCTACAACGCCTCCCTGTCGGTGCTGCCCGACGGCCGGAAGTACATTTACCGGAAAACCCACCTGTTCTACAAGGAGCGGCACTTTTTCCGGCCCGGGGACACCGGGTTCTTCACCTTCGAATTCCGCGGCCTGCGGATCGGGCCGGCGATCTGCTTCGACTGGTTTTTCCCGGAAAGCTTCCGGACCCTTGCCCTGAAGGGGACGGACATCGTGGCCCACTCGTCAAACCTGGTCATGCCCTACTGCCAGCAGTCGGATTATTACCAGGCCCTGGCCAACAGGATCTACATCGCCACGGCGAACCGGACCGGCACCGAGAGCAGGGACGGGGAAAGCCTGACCTTCACCGGCGAGAGCGTCCTGGTTTCCCCCCGGGGCGAGTACCTTCTCCGGGGCGGGCGGGACGGGGAGGACGCCCTGTTCGCCGACATCGATCCGGCCCTGGCGCGGGAGAAGAAAATCAATCCCCTGAACGACGTTTTCGCCGAGCGGCGTCCGGAAATGTACTTTTAGCGGCGGATTCGTGTTGACCTCACGGCCGGGCGGGTATACCATCTGCCCATGAATTCCGTCATCGACCCTCTCTTAGGCCGTTACCTGGAAATCGTCCATTCCCCGGAAAACCGGGGAAGGCGGCGCTTCTGGGAGGACCCGTACCGGTGGAACCGTGACATGTGGCGGGGGGTGCCCGCGGCCCGGTCCGAAAACGACCCGGTTCCGTTCACGGTCGCGCTGGACAACTCCCTGTGGTCCCACGTGCTGGGTTTCTCGCTGGTGGACTATTACCACGATCCGGAAAAATTCCTCGAAATCCAGCTCCGCAAGCAGATCTACTCCTTCGAGAATTTCGACGACGACACCTTCTACACCGACGAGCTTTTCATCTGGTTCGGCGTGGTGACCGAACTCGCGATCTTCGGCGTTCCCATCGAGTGGTTTCCCTACAAGGAAGGCTGGGTTGCCGAGACCCTGCTGCGGGACACCGCCCGCCTGGACGGCATGGAGCCGCCGGACTTCCGGAGGAGCGGCCTGATGCCCCGGATGCACCGGTACTACGAGACCCTGTCCGGACTTTCCCGGGGGCGGCTCCGGGTCATGTTTCCCGAGTGGGTCCGCGGCCCCTTCTGCCTGTCCATGCACCTCCGGGGGGTCTCGGAGATTCTCCTGGACATGATGATCGAACCGGATTTTTTCCACCGGCTTATGCGGTTCGTGACGGACGCGAAACTGGGGTGGGACCGGGAACGGGAGAAGTTCCTGGGCGAAAAAACCGGCCCCTGCAAGCTCTACAACGACGAGATCGACTGTCCGACCCTCGGCCCCGACCTGTACCGGGACATGATCTTCCCCTACGAAAAGGAACTGGGGGAGAGGTTCGGGGGCGTGAAATACTGGCACTCCTGCGGGAACACCACGGTCTTCCAGGAGCAGATCAAAAAGCTGCCGGACCTGGAACTGTACCACTGCGGCCCCTGGACCGATTTCGCGTCCGCCGCGCGGATAATGAGCCCGGGAACGGCGGTGGACCTCTGCATCAACCCGCAGAAGGACGTGGTGGAAGCCTCCCCGGAGGAAATGGAGAAAAAGCTCCGGGACATCCACGCGGCCGGCGGAGCGGCCCGGTACGCGGTGCGGGCCGACGCCTTCATGGTGACCGGCGCCTACGACGGTTCCATCATGCGGAAGATCGGCGAGTGGAACCGGGCGGCCCGGCGGGTCCTTTCGGGCCGGTGAACCGGGGGGGCTGATATGACGACGGACGGCGACAGGCGGAAAGCACTGGCGGCTTTTCTCACCAACGATCCGTTCGCGGGGCTTTCCGGGGGCGTTCCCCTGCTGGGCGGCATCGCGGGCGGCGGGGAACCTTCCCGCTATTCCCGCAGCCCCGACCTGTGGAACGATTTTTTCCGTCTCATGAAGATTCCCGGCCGGTTCGGCGCCTTCGATCTGCCCCGGGCCGACCTGTTTCCCGGCTTCGCCCGGGCGGCGCTCGCCCTCCCGGGGTTCCTGGACCTGACCGTCACGAACCCCTACAAGGCCGCGGCGTTCCGGTGCCTGGACGGCCTGCCCGTCCGCGTGGAGGCGGCGGACCGGGTTTCCCACCTGGGCTGCCTGAACCACATTGTGCTGGACCCGCGGACCGGGACGGGCTTCGCCGACAACACCGACGGGCAGGGAATGACGCGGGCCCTCCGGAAACGGACCGCCCTGGACGGCGCACGGGTGCTCCTGGCGGGCGCGGGCGGCGCGGCCGCCTCCATCGGCTACGAGCTCGTCCGGGAGGGGGCGGAGCTGTTCATCGCGAACATCGTCGAAGAGGACGCCCACCTCCTCGCGGAGACCCTGGGCCGTTTCCGGCGCCCGGGACGGACGGTTTCCGCCGGCGGCTGGAACATGATCGGGCGGCTCGCCCCGGGACGGGACATCGTCGTTTCCGCCGTCACCGTATCGACGCCCCTGACCCCGGAGGCGATCGAGACCCTGCCGCCGAAAATCATCCTCACCGACGTCCGCTACGGGGCGGCGGCGGAGTTCGCCGCGGCGGCCCGCCGGGTGGGCCGGCCCTGCATCGACGGGCGGGAAATGCTGTACGGCCAGTTCCGGCTCGCGGCGGAACGTGCCGGGGCCGTCCTGGAGCTGGACCCGGGCGCCGTTTCCGCGGCCCTGGACGACGTCGAGGCCCGTTTTCTCGCGGGGTGACCCGGCGCCGCTTGACGGGCGCCCTTCCGCTTTCCATACTGAGGCATGATCGACGCATTGAAGGACATAACCGAATCGGTTCTCGATTCGTACGAAGCCATAGGGGGAATCAACCACCTGGACGGCTCCAACCTGCCGTCCCGGCTGGGGGTCCTGAAAATCATCGCGGACTACGAGAGTCTCGTTTTTCCCGGCTACAAGGAGGAAAGGCCGCCGGACCGCGGCGACGTGCGCTTCGTCACCGCGGAAACCGTAAACCGCCTGGCCCGCAACCTGGTGGCCGAGATCGGGAAAAGCATCTGCTACAAGCGGCGGATCCAGGGGGACGAACCCTGCGCCTGGGGCGGGGAATCAGGCCGCCGGCACGCGACCTGCAAGACGGACGCCGAGACGGCGGCGCTGGAGATACTCGGCCTTCTTCCGGAACTGCGGCGGCGCATCCGGCTGGACGTGGACGCCTGCTACCGGGGCGACCCGGCGGCGAAATCCACCGAGGAGGTCATCCTGTCCTATCCGGGGCTGGAGGCCCTCATCGTCCACCGGTTCGCCCACGAACTGTGGATCCGCGACATTCCGCTTCTCCCCCGGATCATGAGCGAGCACATTCACGGCAAAACCGGCATCGACATCCATCCCGGGGCGGTCATCGGGGACGGTTTTTTCATCGACCACGGAACAGGGG
>CAZGUL010000168.1:0-6687 GCA_964529055.1 uncultured Spirochaetaceae bacterium | reverse complement strand
GGCAACGCGGACGGGCTGGCGGATCCCCGACAGGTTGATGGCGTTCCGGATTCCGTAGCCCCGGGAAAGGACCAGGGCCGTGTTTCCGATGGGTATCACCGCCCCCATGCCGTACAGAACGACGAGCTGGTAGATGCCGTTCGCGAAGAAGGCCAGGATGAAGGAGGTCACCATTTCCCGTCCCTTTGCCTTGTTCAGTACGACGCCTGTGAGCCAGCCGAACAGCACCGACAGCGGAACGGAGAGCAGCATGCCCAGGGCGACGCCATGCACGCCGGTGATGTTGTGGTCCACCACGAAGATCAGGCCGATTTCCCCGGCCATCGCGCCGAGGACCATCCCGAAGTTGAGGCCCATTCCCGCCATGATGGGGACCAGCAGGGCCAGGACCAGAAAGGAGTTCCGGGCGAGGCGCACCACCAGCTCCTGGACCAGGTAGGTCAGCGAATAGCCGGAAAACGGTATCGCCACGAGGCTGATGAGCACGAACATCAGGGGAACCGCGTTGTTGACGAGAAAAGCGGCGGCCGAGCTCCGGGTGAAAAGCGGTTTTTTCATTGCGTTCTCCTCACCTTCCGCGTCAGGGCGTACAGGATCATGCCGTTGGAAACGACGATCCGGATGACCTCCGACATGTCCGTGTGCATCAGGCTGTTCATGACCGACGGCGTCATGGTCAGGATGCCCTGGAACAGAAAGGTCCCGACGAGAACGTTCGGAATGTCCGCCTTGTGCACCGAGGCGCCGCCGATAAGGATCGCCGCCACCGCGGGAAATGCCATGTAGAACGGGCCCATGTACAGCTGGATGAAACCGAAGCTCTGCTGATAGACCAGGATGCCCACCGCGCCGAGCCAGGTGGACAGCACCACCGAAATCGTCCGCATCCGGTCGGTGTCGATCCCCGACGCGCGGGCGAAATCCGGATTGGAGCCCACCGCCGTAAGGGCCGTGCCGGTCTTGGTACGGAAGAAACCCCAGACGAGAAGGCACATGAGGCCGAAAAAGAGAAACATGCCCACCGGGAGCCGGAGATTTTCCCCGATCCCCACGGCCAGAAAGTCGTTCAGCACGTGCAGGTAGTAGCCTTCCACGGTGATCGTCGTCCGGAGTCCCGTGCCGCCGTATCCCCAGATCATGTTCGGGCTCCTGAAGGGAAGAAGGAGCCACATCATGCACATGAACGCCACCGACGAGAAACCCACGTAGGTGGCGATCATCATTTCGCTGCCCTTGACGCGGTTCAGGAGCCGGCCGTATCCCCAGCCGAAAACCACGGCGAAGGGGGTCGAGAAGGCAATGGCCGCGAGAAAAGCGCCGAAGCCGGTGAGGCCGGCCTCTATCGTGATGACCGCCCCGAGCAGCCCCGCGATGATCCCCAGCGGCAGTCCGAAGTTGAGGCCGCAGCCGGACTGGATCATCGGGACCATGGCCAGCACCATGACCCCGTTCATGCCGAACCGTATCAGGGTGTCGCCGATGGACGCGTCCAGGCGCACCTTCGCCGCCGGCGTCAGCAGGAAAAGGCCCAGCAGGAAAAGGCCGATGATGACGCGGGGCCAGCCCGCCTCGGCGATGAAAGCCCGCAGCTTATGCATGATTTTCGTCCTTTCCGGCTTTTCCCGCCATCAGGAGACCGAACTCCGCCGCCTTCGCCGTGGGCGGCAGGATCCCCGCGATGCGGCCCTCGTCGACGATGGCGACCCGGTCGCAGACGCTCTTGAGCTCCTCCAGTTCCGAGGAAACCATCACGATGGTTGTGCCGTACTTTTCGTTGTGCATCCGCAGGGTGTCCAGAACGAGCTTCTTGGCCCCCACGTCGATGCCCCGTGTCGGCTCGGACACGAATAGAAGACGCGGCCGCGCGGCGAAAGCCTTGGCGAGGCACACCTTCTGCTGATTCCCGCCGGAAAGCTCCTGGGCCCGCTGTTTAACGCCGGTGCATTTTATGTCCAGGCTCGTCACGTACTCCCGGGCGGCCGCGGCGATCGCCTTGTCGTCCCGCCACAGGACGAGGCCCCCCAGCCAGGGTTTCAGGTACTCGTTCCTGTTCTGCATCGCGGTGAAGACGATGTTCCAGTCCAGGGGTTCCTCCAGAAGCAGTCCCACGCCGCGGCGGTCCTCCGACACGAAGGCGAAGCCCGCGTCCAGGGTCTTTTTCGGCGATCCCAGCGGAATCTCCGTCCCCTCGAAAACGACCCTTCCCCCGGCGGGGAAGAGACCCATGATGCCGTTCGGAATCCCCAGCGTGCCCTGCCCGGCCAGGCCGCCGATGCCGAAGATTTCCCCCCTGCGGACGGAAAAGGATACGTTTCTGACCGTTTCGCCGGGCATGTCCACCCAGAGATTTTCCACCTCCAGGACGGTTTCCTCCGAACGGTTTTCCCCGCTCCGGGCCTCCACCGTCCCGACCTCCCGGCCCACCATTTTCTCCGCGAGCACGGCGACGCTCGTTTCCGCCGCCGCGGCCTCGTAGACCAGGCTGCCGTCCCGGAGGACCACGATGCGGTCGGAAACTTCCATGACCTCCTTGAGCCGGTGGGAAATGAAGATCACCGCGATTCCCCCCGCCGCCAGGGCCCTGACCGACGCAAGCAGGATGTCCGCCTCCGATTCCGCGAGCACCGCGGTGGGCTCGTCCAGGACAAGGAGCCGGATGTTCTCCCGGTCCAGCTCCCGGGCTATTTCGGTGAACTGCTTGTGCCCCACGGGCATCTCCGCGACGAGCATGTCCTCGTCGATGGAGAGCCCCCCGAGCCGGGACAGGGCCTTCCGCGCCCGGCTCCTCATGGCGGGAAGGTCCAGGGTCCTGATTCTTTCGCCGAACACTTCGACGAGGGGATTGTACCGCACCGACTCGCGGTTGAGCAGGATGTTCTCCGTCGCCGAAAAATCGGGCAAAAGCGAAAATTCCTGGTGCACCATTCCGATGCCGGCGTCCAGGGCCTCGAAGGGCGAGGCGAAACGGACGGGACTCCCGTCCAGAAATATCGTTCCCCCGTAACCCCCGGTGGCGTGAATGACGTTCATGCCGAACAGGATTTTCATCAGGGTGCTTTTTCCGGCGCCGTTCTCCCCCACGAGCCCGAGGATTTCCCCCGGGCGGAGCGAGAAACTCACGTCCTTCAGGACCTGGTTGCCGAAAAAATCCTTTGAAACCCCTTCGAGTTTCAGAAAAGGCAGGGATGAATTCATGGGCCGCCTCGGGAATTCAGAATACGGGCGCCGCCCGAAGCGGCGCCCCATGGATTCGCATTATTTGATGCTGAAGAATTTTTCCGGGACGACCACGTCGGTGGTTCCCAGGTAGCCCTTTCCCATGATGTAGGTGTCCTGGTAGATCAGGATGTGGTTCTTTGCCTTCACCTTCGTCGCGAGATCGGTGTAGAAGCTGCCGTTCCACTTCGCGCCGGGGGTGTATTTGTTATACGCGTCCATGACGTCCGCCAGTTTGGTGAGCTCGGCCTTCTTCTCGACCACCCGCTTCGCGAGTTCCCCGAGACCGGCTGTCGTGGTGAAGCCGTAGGAATAGGCCCAGGTGCCGAACCGGCCGGCCCCGCCCTTCGCGTTGACCGCTTCCTCGACCTTTTTCAGGATCGCTCCGAAATCCCCCTGCTCCTTGGACAGGTCGATGCCGAGCGCGCCCGGGTAGCCCATCAGCGGCGACGGGAGGTCGGCTTCGACGAACATGCCGCCGTACTGGAGAAGCTGTTTCAGCAGCGGCTCGGTGTGGGCGTCGTTGGTGCAGAAGAAGGCCGTTTCCTTGCCGTACTTCTGGACCCACTGGGGCACCTTCTCGAGGATGAACTGCTGGGCGCCCGCGACGCCGACGTCGCTGGTCGGGTCCGGCGCGGTCTCGAACACGAATTTGACGCCCAGTTCCTTGCAGGCCGCTTCCATGATGGTCCTGCGGCGGCCGAGGGTTTCATAGCTCATGTGGCGCGGGAAGGAAATGTGGACGAAGGTCTTTGCTCCGAGTTTTTTCGCGGAGTCGATGATCAGGTAGCCGCGGGCGACGAAGTCGCTGTTGACGGCCAGGTCGGCGGCGCTCTCGATGACCAGGGGGTCCTCGTGGGGCTCGCCGGCGAGCAGCAGGATGTCCGGGCGTTTCGCCTTGACGCGGCGAAAACCTTCGGTGGTGCCCGGGATGGCCTGGTTCACGACGATGGCCTTCATCAGCGGATCGTCCGCCAGGCCGACGATCTGGGAAATGGTGGTTTCCATTTCCTGCATGAAGTTGTCCGGGTAGGTGAGGTGCTGGATCATTCCCCCGTCCTTGACCGAACCGTATTCCTTGATGAGGGCTTCGGCGCCCCGGAGGTCGTCCTCGGACTGGGAAACCGTTCCGGTGACGACGCCGATGTGGAATGCCGCCTTCGCGGCCGCGGGGGCGGCGGCTTTCTCTTCCGCCTTCCTGCCGCAGCCGCCCAGCACGAGCGCCGCGGCGGCGAGCAGGACGGATAAAATACCGATTGTGCGTTTCATGTTCTTCTCCTTTTCAACGCAGAATCAAACGTTTACACGATTTCCATTATATGCGATCCGGAATTTTTTACAATTCCGCGCCGCCTCGGCCGGCGGCCGAAACGATGGACGGATTACGTTTTGACGCCGAAACCGACGTAGCACAGGCCCTTGTAGGCGCTCTCGTGACACCGGAAAAGCTTGCACAGATCGTGGAAGCTTATCTTGTTCGCCACCATCCTCCGGACAAGCAGGAAGTTGTAGGTGAAATTGTACCCCGGCAGAATGCCCTGCATGTCCTGGGGCAGGATGCCCGCGTCCTCCATGGCCCGGCGAAGCTCCTTCGGGCGGATGAAGTATTTCCATTTGTGGATGTCCCGGGGTATGATCCGGGTGAGCGGAAATTTCTGAAACAGAAAAATCACGATAAACCAGCTCAGGAGCGTCCTGTTGACGGTCTCGAAGAAGAAATAGCCGCCCGGCTTCAGGACCCGCCGGACTTCCCGGACGATGGGCCGGAAGTCCTTCACGTGCTCCAGCACATCGAGGCAGAACACCATGTCGAACTGGTTGTCCGGAAACGGCAGCCTTTCCCCGAAGCCTTCCTGGTAGTCGATCCGAAGATTCATCGCCGCAGCGTGGCTGCGCGCCGCGTGCAGGGAGGGGGCAGACGGATCCAGGCCCGTCGCGTCGAGACCGAATTTGGCGATTTCCTCGGTGAGGAAGCCGCCGCCGCAGCCGATATCCAGGACCTTTCTTCCCCGGTAGTCGTAGGAAAGATTGACAAGGTGCTTCATCACGTAGGCGAAGCGGATCGGATTCATCGTATACCGGATGATCGCCAGGGGACCTTCTTTCTCCGTCCACCAGGTCCCGGCTTCCCGGTTGTAATAATCGTTATCGATCATATTTTATCAATTTTCATATTATGCCGGTTTCGCGGTTATTGCAACACGAACAGCGCAAAAGAGCGGCCCCTGTTTCCTTTTTCCCCGTCCCCGGTGTAGAGTGTTTCCATGATACTTTACAATCCCGCGTGTTCGATGCCGCTTCTCGATTTCGGCATCCTGATACCCATCCGCTACGACAAGCAGGAAATGGTGTACCGGGGTCTCGCGGACGGGGTCCTCCGGGACGTTCCGGAGGAGCTTTGGCTGCGTTCTCCGTCCTGCACCGGCATCGGAAAGGAGGACCTTCTCCGGGCGCATTCCCCCGCCTACGTGGAGCGGCTTTTCTCGGCCGCCGTGGATGAAGAAGCGAAGAGGACCTTCGAGCTGGTGGACGAGAAAGGCATGTTCCGGCGGTACGATCCGTCACGGGCGACGCGCCCCCTGTCGGACCTTCTCGTCCGGGCCCTGGCCATAACCCGGGGCACCTTGGAATGCTGCGAAACGGCCCTGGACACGGGCTTCGCGTACTACCTGGGCGGGGGCATGCACCACGCCATGAGGGACCACGGCGCCGGCTTCTGCCTGGTAAACGACATCGTGACGGCGCTGCGGAGGCTGCAGGCCGGGGGCCGTATCCGGACTGCCTGGATCGTCGACCTGGACGCCCACAAGGGCGACGGCACCGCCGCCCTCACCGCCGGCGACGACTCCCTGCGAACCTTGAGCATCCACATGGCCGACGGCTGGCCGCTGGACTCACCGGTGTACGACGCCGCGGGCGTCTTCAACCCGTCCCACACCCCGGGCGACATCGACATCGGCATCCCCCGCGGAGGGGACGCCGATTATCTTCCTTCACTCGCTGCGGGGCTGGAAAAACTTTCCGGGCTCCTTCCCCGGCCGGACATCGCCCTGGTCGTCGACGGGGCGGACCCTTACGAAAAGGACGAACTGCCGTCCACCGCGGGGCTTGCGCTTTCGAAGGAGGCGCTGCTGGAGCGGGACATGCTGGTGTACGACTTCCTTGCGGGCCGGGGCATCCCCGGAGCCTGGGTCATGGCGGGCGGCTACGGCAGACACTCCTGGGAAATCTACGTCAATTTTCTGGAAAAAATCATGCCCGGAAGGCCCGGCATCGCTCATCGCGAGGGGTGAAGAAACCATAAAGCGGCGAGAGGTCCCCCGGGCCCCATGAGAGGGTCCCCTTCCGGCGGCGGGACATTCGCAGCCCTCTCCGCCGCCGTTGCGGTCTCGCCGGCGCCGCCCCGGAGCAGGTCGGGAATCTGCCCCGCGGGATAGGCTCCCACCACCCGGAGATTTCCGTCCGATTCCT
>CAZGUL010000167.1:0-6690 GCA_964529055.1 uncultured Spirochaetaceae bacterium | reverse complement strand
CCATCTGGGAAATGAGGGACTCCCCTTCAGCGATGAGCTCCGAAACCGACGCGATGAGGGCCGCGAGCCCGTCCCCGTCGTAATCCAGGCCGCGGAAACCGTGAAAAAGCGGCGCCAGGGTCAGTTCGTCCAGCATCTCCCGGGCGTCGGAGACGCAGCACGGACACAGACGGCTCGCCACGTCCTTGTAGAGTTCCGTCAGGATGCCGCCGGCGCCGGTTACGACGGCGGGGCCGAAGGCCGGATCCTTGATTCCGCCGATGATGAACTCCGGCCCGGTGAACTGCACGGATTTCTCCACCAGCACGGGCTCTCCGGGGAATTTCCGCCGGAACCCGGCGACGACCTCTTCCAGGTCCCCCCGGGACACCCGGAGGCGCACCCCGCCGACCTCGGTCTTGTGCAGGATGTGGGGTGAGCACACCTTGACCACCGCGGGGCACAGCGCCGCCGCGGCGACCGCTTCCTCCGTCCCTCCGGGGGATCCGGCGGGCGGCAGCCTGACCCCGTCGGGCACGGGGATACCGTACCGCCGCAGCAGATTTTTCGCCTCCCACTCGTCGGGCAGGCCGGGAACGCGCAGACCCGCCTTCCATTCCTCCAGGGGCGTTTTTTTCATCCGCAGGCCTCCATCGTTTCCAGCAGGGCCTTCCGTTCCACCAGGAACCGGGCGGCCCGGACGGCCCGGAAAATTGACGGGTAGCCGACGACGCCCTCCCGCCAGAAGCGCAGGAGATAGTTTTCGGTGAAGGGTCCGTAGGTGGTGAACAGGATGACCGGCTTCGCCGCGGCCCGCGCCCGGCGGGCGATGTGCTCCACCAGGGTGTCGTCGATGGCCGGGGGGCTGAAGAAACCAAGGCAGATCAGGATGTCCACGCCGGGGTCGTCCAGGAGAGCCTCCATCGCCGCCCCGTACATGGCGGCGTTCGCGCTGGCGGTGATGTCCACCGGGTTCCGTCCGGAGGCGAACGGCAGGGTTTCCCGGACGATCCTCCGCTCCGTTTCCGGGGAAAGCCGGGCCATGGAAAGCTTCGCCCGGGGATTCTGGCTTTCGATGTAATCGGCGCAGATGACTCCGTAACCGCCGGCGGGGCTCACCACGGCGACGCGGCCTCCCGCGGGCAGGGGCAGTTTTTCCAGGGCCCGGGCCGCGTCGGTGAGTTCCTCGTCGTCCAGGACCCGCTGGATGCCGTGCTGTTTGAAGGCGCCGCCCACCACCAGGTCCGACCCCGCGAGACGGCCGGTGTGGGAGCTCACCGCCTGGGCGCCCGCCTCGGTGCGGCCCGCCTTGAGGCCGATGATCGGTTTTTTGCGGCTGATCTCCGCGGCGAGTTTCAGGAATTCCCTGCCCCGGCTCACGCTTTCCAGGTAGAATGCGACGCAGGCTGTTTTCGGGTCATCCCCGAACCAGCGGAGAAAGTCGGTTTCCTCAAGGTCGCACTTGTTTCCCAGCCCGACGAACGTGCGGAGGCCGAAGCCGATGTTGCCGGCCAGGCCGAGCGCCTCGATACCCACCGAGCCGCTCTGGGTTATCACCGAAACTCCGCCGCCCTGCGCGAGGGACTTGTCACCGTGCTCGACGAAGACGGTGTAGAAATTTTTTTCGGGGAATAATACTCCGAGGGTGTTCGGCCCGAGGAACCGGAACCCGTACCTGCCTGCGGCTTCCTTGACCTGGTCCTGCAGGCGCCGGCCCTCCTCCCCCGCCTCGCCGAAACCGCCCGCGACGACGATGACGAAGGGGATGCCTTTTTTGCCGCAGTTCTCCGCGGCACCCGGGGCGATCGACGCGGGCACCGTTATCACGGCCAGGTCCACCGGCTCCGGAATATCCAGCACCGACGGGTAACAGCGCATGCCCAGCAGGGTCTCGTACTTCGGGTTCACCGGATACAGGAGGCAGGACGAGCGGGTCAACTCCTCCAGGATGATGCGCCCCACGCTGCCTTCCTTGGAGGACGCGCCGACGACGGCGACGGATTTCGGGTCCAGGAGTTTTTCCAGATTCATAGGGCAAGCGCCTTTTCCGCGATCCTGTCGACGATCTCCTCCGGGGTCATGCCGGAGGTGTCGACCACCAGGTCCACGAAACGGTAATCGTCGTTGTCGATTTCGTAGAGCTTCAGGTAGCGGCGGCGGTCCCGGGCGTCCCGCTCCAGGGTTTCCCGCAGGACGGTCTCGTAGTCGCCCCCCTCGCGGATCTGTATCCGCCGCGCACGGACCTCCACCGGGGCGTCCAGAAACACCTTCAGGTCCGCGTCCTCCAGCATCCAGACTGCGAGGCGGGATCCCAGCACGCAATCCCCCGCCGCCGCGAGTTCCACCTGCCGCTTGTCCAGAAGAAGGTCCCAGGAGGAGTCCTTCTCGGCCAGATTGCAGAGATGCCGGAAATCCATGCCCCGCTCCACCGCGATGGTGTGAAAGGTGTAGTTGATCATCCGCAGGCCGAGCCTCTCCGCGGTGAGCCTGCTCACCGTCGAATTGCCGCACCCGCTCTTGCCGGAAATGGCGATCTTGATTCCCGGTTTCGGCCGCCGGGGAGCCGTTTTCCTTCGCGAGGCCGCTCCGCTCTTCATTCCACGTTCCTGATCTGCTCGCGTATGTTTTCCAGGGCGTCCTTGACGCCCACCACGTGCCTGCTCGCGTCGGCCAGAACGCTCTTGGAACCCACGGTGTTGATTTCCCTGTTCATCTCCTGGCAGATGAAGTCGAGCTTCTTGCCCACGCCGCCCGTCTCCGCCGCGGCCTCCCTGAAGGCCTTTATGTGCGACGCGAGCCGGACAAGCTCCTCGTTGACGGAATACTTCACCAGGAGCATCGCGACCTCCGTCAGAATCCGGTTTTCGTCGACCCTGTCCGCCAGAAGCTCCTCCATGCGGCCGCGGATCGTCTTCGTGAAATACTCCTCCATGCCGGGAACGAGCTTTTCCACGGCGGCGGCGTTTTCCTCGATGTCCGCGAGAAGCCGCAGGATGTCCTTTTCCGTCGCGGCGCCCTCCCGGAGGCGGGACGCCTCGAACTCCCCGAACACCTTCAGGAGGAGCGGCTCCAGTGCCTTCCAGTACTCCTCCACGTCCCGGTTCTTGTCGGACTTCAGGATGCCCTCCACCCGCAGGAGGTGGGACAGCCGGATTTCCTCCTTCGCCTCGGCGAACTCCGACAGCTTCTTCAGCGCCGAGACGTACCCCCCGACGACGCCGGGGTCCACCGTGACGGTGATGTCCTCCTCCAGGTCCTTGACCTTCAGATAGACCTCCACCTTGCCGCGGACGATCCTGCCGGCAAGAAACTCCCGGATCCGGGGCTCCAGGGGGCTCAAGGCGGGCGGAACGCCGATGTACATGTCCAGGTACCGGTTGTTGTAGGATTTTATTTCCAGGCCCATCCCGAACCGGGGGGACGCGGTCTCCCCGAAGCCGTAGCCGGTCATGCTTTTCATCATCGCGCCTCCCGAAATTCTTCGTACAGCCCGGCCCCGAGGCGCCAGTTGTCACCGGCGCCCAGGGTTATGAAGAGGTCCCCTTCACGGAGTTCCCGGCGGAGGAAGTCCGCCGCGTCGCCGGGCTCCTCGAAATACACGGCCCCGGAGTGCCGCTTTCCGACCTCCTCGAACAGGCTCCTGCCGGTGATCCCGCCGGAATTCGTTTCCCGGGCGGAAGCGTAGATCTTGTGCAGGATGACCCTGTCCGCGGAGCCGAAAGACGCCGCGAAATCGGAAAGGAGCGCCGCGGTGCGGGAATAGGTGTGGGACATGAAGTCGGCGACGATGCGCCGGCCCGGGTAGAACTCCCGTATGCCCGCCAGAGTCGTCTTCAGGGCCGTCGGATGGTGGGCGTAATCGTCCATGAAGAGTACACCCCGCGCCTCGCCGAGGATTTCGCTGCGGCGCTTGGAGCCGGTGAAAGACCCGATTCCCCGGGCCAGGCCCTCCCCGAGCAGGTCCCGGGCGGCCGGGACCGGCGAAATTCCCGGGTCTTCCAGGATCGTCACGAGAAGGGCCGCGGCCGCCGCGGCGTTCAGCACCGAATGCATGCCGGGGATACGGACCCGCATTTCCGGCGCGAAGCCGGCAAGCCGGAACGCCGTCGCCCCCGGGCGTTTTTCCACGGCGGCCACCCGGTACGGCCCGTCGGCCGTTTCGCCGTAGGGGATGAAGCGCAGGTCCTTCCGCTGTGCGCCGATCTTTCCGGCGGCCTCCCGGGCGCCCGGGTCGTCGGCGCAGTAAATCAGCGCGCCGCCCTTTTCGATCCGCAGGCCGTACGCGACGAAGGCGGACAGAATGTCCTCATAGTCCCTGAAATAATCCAGATGGTCGGCTTCCACGCTGGTCAGAACGATCCAGCGGGGGTGGAATGAAAGAAAATGCCGCCGGTACTCGCAGGTTTCGGCGATGAAGAACCTGTCTCCCCCCGTCCACGTGGAACGGCCGCCGAAACCGCTCACGGCGCTGCCCGCCAGGACCGACCCCGGCAGGCCCAGCTTCCGTACCAGCGTGCCGGCCATGGCGGTGGTGGTCGTTTTTCCGTGCACGCCGGCGATCCCCGCCGACGGCATCAGGGCGGAATACGCTCCCAGCGCCTCCGTGTAGACCGCAACCGGGATGCCGAGTTCCGCGGCGCGGAGCAGTTCCGGGTGGGAGTCCGGTCTGTAGGCCGCCGAATGGACTACAAGGGCCGCGTCGGCGGGAACGTGGGAGGCGTCGAATCCCTCATGATAGGGGATTCCCAGGTCCCGGAGGATTTCGTCCGTGTAAAAATGGTCCGTCGTGTCCGAGCCGGACACCCGCGCTCCCCGTTTGAGGAGAAGCTCCGCCAGCGCCGCCATGCCGGTGCCTTTGATGCCGACGAGGTAGAGAGACTTTCCCTGAAGATTGCCGAGAAAACCGGGCCCGATCATGTACCGCCACTATAACGGGCCGCCGGGCTTTTGTAAATCGACCGGATTTATAAATGAAACGGCCCGGCGGACATGCCGCCGGGCCGGCGTTCGCAGCCTGAGCGCCGCGGGCCGGTTTAGTACCGGTCCAGGTAGCCGCCGCCGAAACCGCCGCCGTTGCCGCCGCGGGGGCGTCCGCCGCCGCCGGAGCGGTCGCGGTTCTGCTCGAGGGCTTCGTTGACGCGAAGCTGGCGTCCGCGAAGTTCCATTCCGTTGGTCGCTTCGATGGCCGCCTTGGCGCCTTCGGAGGTGGCCATTTCAACGAATCCGAATCCCCGGGCGCGGCCGGTCATCTTGTCGGTGATGATGTTCACGGACGCGACTTCTCCGTACTGGGAGAAAAGATTCTGCAGTTCCGCTTCGTCGGTGCTGTAGCTGAGGTTACCGACATACAATTTGTTCGCCATTTTTGACGTTCCTTTGGGTCTCCTGACCCTTCACTAGCATTCTCTGGGGTTTATCGACGATAAACCACCCGTGTCTCCGTACTGGGGCCCGGAATCAGAAAGATGGTTACCGCTTTCAGGAAGTAGTGTTGGATTTTTTTAATCGTAACAACGGTCTGAGATCGCAGAACTCTTTTCCCCTTCACGCAGCCTAGAACACAAGTACCTGCTTTGCAAGCCAGATGATTCAAACTATCACAGGAAATAAATCGCGTCAAGCAAAAAAAATGCGATTTTTTTTGCGTAGTCCGGGACCTGGGGCTATAATGAGTATCATGAACATCCGCATCCGCCCCGCAACTGACGCCGACGCGGACGGGATTTTCCGCCTGTACCGGGAAACGGCCCGCACTCCGGGGGGCCTGGCCCGGGAAGAGGACGAGATAACGGCGGACTACGTTTCATCCAATCTGAAAAGGGCCCTCCGCCGGGGCGTCAGCCTGGTCGCCGAGACCGACCCGTCCGGCCCGGCGGGGGACGGAGGAGGGATCGTGGGGGAAATCCACTGTTCCGTCCCGGAACCGCGGGTTTTCCGGCACGTGCTCTCGGACCTGACCATCGCCGTCCTGCCCGCCTTCCAGGGACGGAGGATAGGCCATGCGCTTTTTTCCGCCCTGCTGGAACACGTGCGGCGCAACATGCCCCACATCCTGCGGGTCGAGCTCGTGGCGCGGGAAAGCAACGCCCGGGCCGTCGCTCTTTACGAAAAGCTCGGCTTCCGCCGGGAAGGGCGGATGGAGCGCCGGATTGGCGGCGTTTCCGGCCGGCTCGAGGCGGACATACCGATGGCGTGGTTGAACGGGGAAAGCGCGGAGGAGTAACGATGAATCCCGCGGACGGCGGCCTGATCGAGAAAGTGAAAGGGGACAAATTCGCAGCCTTCGTGGGAATACAGCTGACCGGTGTCGGCCCGGGGAGGGCCTCCGCGCGGCTCGAGCTCGGGGAGCGGCACCTGAACGGTGTCGGAAGCGTCCAGGGGGGGGCGATCTTCACGCTGGCGGATTTCGCGTTCGCCGCCGCGTCCAATTCCCGGGGAGTTCCCACCGTGGGCGTCAACGTCAACATCTCCTATTACCGGTCGCCGCGGGGAAAAGTCCTCACGGCGGAGGCGTCCGAGATCAGCGAGCGGAACAGGATTTGCGGGTACACTGTGGACGTTTTCGACGACGACGGTTCCCTGATCGCCCGCTTCACCGGCATGGGGTACAGGAAAACCGCACAAGGCTGATACCCCCACCCCCGGGCAGACACCCGGGGGTGGGGGACGCCGGTGAAAACCGTCCGTCCGTGATACATTCGCAGATCAGGA
>CAZGUL010000166.1:946-6730 GCA_964529055.1 uncultured Spirochaetaceae bacterium | reverse complement strand
TGGTCTCCAGATCTGCGATGACTCCGTCGCGAAGAGGCCGGATGGCTATGATGTCTCCGGGGGTTTTCCACAGCATCCGTTTGGCTTCCGAACCCACGGCCACGACGCGTTTCGTACCGCGTTCGACGGCGACGACGGACGGTTCGTTGACGACGATTCCCTTGCCTTTTATGTAAATGAGGGTGTTGCATGTTCCCAGGTCTATGCCGATATCGGTTGAAAACGCGTTATAGATGTTGCCCAAACCCATACATCCTCCGGGTATCAAGTTAGTTATATAGACGTCGCAGCGCGCCGAAATGATTCGGATCGATGCGTAATGCCTTTCTCCAGGACGCCCGGGCCTTTACCATGTCCCCCAGGGCGGCATAAATCTCGCCCAGATGAAAATGGGAATCCGGATTCTGCGGCCGGCCTTCCAGCACCTTGAGGTACTGCTCTTCCGACTTAATATACTCTTTATTCTGGAAATAGATATCCCCCAGCAGGAAACGCGCTTTTTCGATAAGAACGGCATCCTGGGATTTGTTTATCGCCCGCATGAGATACTCCTCGGAAGCCGCCTTGTCCCCCAGCTGATAATACGTCTGGGCCAGGGTCAGAAAAAGCAGGTCCGAAGGATTGTTTTCTCCCGCCTTGAGAAAATATTTCAGACTTTCCGCGTAGTCCCCGGTGTTGCTGAAGGCGAGTCCCAGGTATTCATACGAGTCCTGACCGACGAATTTCCGCTCGATGGACGAAAGCATGTAGCGGGCCGACAGATCGGCATAGTGCAGACCCTTGTGATAGTAGGCTTTTCCGAGAATGTAGTCGACTTCGCCCCGCAGAGGCGGCTTCGCATGCAGCCTGGCCCGGCGAAGGGATGTGATGGACGCGTCGATATGGGAAATCTTGTCCTCCGTGGTGGTCTGGTTCACGCCGGTATAGAAATGGGCGAATCCGTTGAAGACCAGGCCGTACGGGTCCATGGGCTTTTTTTTCAGAAGCGATTCGGTGAGACGTATGATTTCGGCGTAATTCTTCGTTTCCCACAGGGAAAGGATGGTTTTATGGTCGGAAGCGCTCGAAACGGGGAGATATTTGACGCCTATATGGTAGAGCGAGACGGTTCCGGCGGCCAGGACTCCCGCGCCGACAAGGTGGAAGAGAAATTTTACAATTTTAGCTCTTCTCCGCTGTTTATTCGGCGTGAAGTTGAATCGGTTTTGCGGAAGCTTCATATGGCGGCCCTGGACATTAAAAAATTTTTTCGGTAAAAAGTCAATCTGTCGGAACGCCTTCTATCCCATGAAAGTCCGTTCATGATACTATGTCGCCGGAGTAACCGCACCATGAAATTGGAAGACCTCAGAAATATCGGAATTATGGCTCATATCGACGCCGGAAAAACAACCACGACCGAAAGGATCCTCTTTTTTACCGGGAAAAGCCATAAAATCGGTGAAGTCGACGACGGTGAAGCCACAATGGACTGGATGGAACAGGAGCAGAACCGGGGAATCACGATTTCGGCGGCCGCCACGACGTGTTTCTGGAAAGAACGTCAGATCAACATCATCGATACGCCGGGACATGTGGATTTCACGGCCGAAGTGGAACGATCCCTGCGCGTTCTGGACGGCGCAGTGGCGGTTTTCTGCGCCGTTGGAGGCGTGGAGCCGCAATCCGAAACGGTCTGGCACCAGGCCGACACCTATTACGTGCCGCGGATCGCCTACATCAACAAGATGGACCGCATCGGGGCGAATTTCAACGCCGTTGTCGACGAAATATCCAAGAAACTGGGCGCCAATCCCCTTCCCGTCCAGCTTCCCCTGGGGAGCGAGTCGGGATTTGCCGGCGTTATCGATCTCCTGTCCATGAAGGAACTCCGCTGGAACCCGCACTCCGAAACCCTGGACCCCGTCGAAGGAGGAATATCGACGGATTACATGCCGCGGGCCAGGGAATGGCACGATTCCCTGATAGACAAGCTTTCATCCTTTTCGGATGAAATTACGGAATATTACCTGGAGGGAAGGGAAATTCCCGCGGATCTGCTGAAAAAGTCGATCCGCAGGGGCACGATAGCCCGGAAAATCGTACCCGTCCTGTGCGGCTCCTCCCTCCGCAACATGGGCGTGCAGCCCCTGCTGGACGCCATCGTGGATTATCTGCCCTCGCCCCGGGAAGTTCCTCCCGCGGTCGGCCACCACGCGAAAAAAGACAGCCAGATCGAACTTCCGTGCGACTCCTCGGGACACCCCGCGGCGCTGGTGTTCAAAATCCAGACCGAGCGTGAAGCCGGCGCCCTGTCCTATGTCCGCGTCTACTCCGGAACCTTCAAAAACGGAAGCGCGGTCTACAACGTGAACAAAAAGAAACGGGAAAGGATAAACCGGCTCGTGCGCATGCACGCCAACAGGACGGAACCGCTGGAAAGCGTATCGGCGGGAGAAATCGCCGCGATCGTCGGTTTCAAACTGGCCCAGACGGGAGATACCATCGGCAGCGAAGGCTTTCCGGTCCTGCTGGAAAAGATGCATTTTCCCGAGCCCGTCATTTCCGTTTCGATAGAGCCGAAAACCTTGTCGGAGCGGAAGAAACTCCAGGAAGTCCTTCAGACCCTGGAACGGGAGGATCCGACTTTTCTCACCCGTGAAAATCCCGAAACCGGCGAACTCATCATTTCCGGAATGGGCGAACTGCACATCGATGTCCTCGTCACCCGGGTAATCAAGGACTTTCGCGTGGAAGCCAAGGTCGGCAAGCCCCAGGTCACCTACCGGGAGAGCATCACCAAAAAAATCACCCATACGGAAAAATTCCACCGAGTTCTGGCCGGAAAGGACAACACGGCGGAAATTACGATAACCGTCGAACCCCGGGAACGGGGCTCGGGCAACCATTTCACGTCCCGGTTGAAACACGGCGTTCTGCCGGAAGAGCTGGTAGAAGCGGTGGAAAGGGGAATAAACGGCGCCCTTGCGTCGGGAATCATGTTCGGCTACCCGGCCTACGACATCGGCGTCACCCTGGAAGCCGCCGTCTACAACCAGAGCTCTTCCACGGAGTTTGCTTTCGAGGCAGCCGCCTCCCTGGGTTTCGACAACGCGTGCCGGAACGCCGAACCTGTGCTGCTGGAGCCCATAATGGCGGTGGACGTCATGTGTCCGAAGGAATTTCTGGGAGAGGTCCTGAACACGATCACCGCGCGGGGCGGTCTCATCCAGAGCCTGGATTCGCGGCCGAATCTCGAGCATATCCATGCGGAAGCCCCGATGGAAAAGATGTTCGGCTATTCGACATCTCTGCGCAGCATCACCCAGGGGCGGGGCACCTTCGCCATGGAATTTTCCCACTTCGAGCGCAAAACGTCGAAGTAGGAGGAACCGGGTCAAATATGTCCTTGACAACGGCGTAAAGCCGCCCATATAGTTAGAGAAAATTTATGATTCTATGGGTTCCCTCCGTTCGAGTCCCATGGATTATTGCAAGGGAAGGAGATCTTTATGGGCTTCACCACTGAAAACATCCGGAATTTCGCGGTTGCGGGACATGGCGGGACCGGAAAGACGACTTTCGTAGAACAGATGCTGTTTACGAGTGGAAGCATCGCAAAGGCCGAAACCGTCGAGTCCGGCAGAACGACAAGCGATTACCTGGAAGAGGAAACAAACCAGAAGATTTCCGTTCGCACCGCCCTGATGCACATGAACTGGGACTCCAGAAAGCTCAATGTCCTCGACACTCCGGGATCGGCGGATTTCATGGGTGAGGTCGTGGCCGCCATACGAAGCGCCGAAGGCGTCGTTCTCGTCGTGGGAGCGAAGGCGGGAGTGCAGATCGAGACGATCAAGATATGGCGGAGACTCGAAGCGGGCGGCGTTCCCCGCTGCATATTCGTCAACAAGATGGAGAGGGACCAGGCGGACTTCAAGAAAGTCCTGGATGATCTCAAGGCACGTTTCAACAGGAGCTTTGTTCCCGTCACGATTCCCATGGGGACCGGAACGGATTACAAGGGCATAATAAACCTGATCGAAGAGAAAGCCAATTTCCTGCCCAAAGCGGGGGAAAAGGAGACGGCAGCCGACATTCCGGAGACCGAAAAGAAAATGGTGGAAGATTTTCGGCAGATCCTGATAGAAACCGCGGCGGAAGGCGACGACGACCTGATGAACAAGTTCTTCGAAAACGGGACCCTTTCGAACGAGGAGGTCAAGGCGGGAATCTCCGCGGGTCTCGCCGCAACCCGGGTCGTTCCTGTTCTTTGCGGGTCCGCGCTGCGGAATTCGGGAACGAAAGCCATGCTGGATTTCATCGCCGCCGAGTTTCCGTCCCCGTTGGCCCGCAAGGAGACGATAATAACCGGGGAGACGGAAGATGCGTTCTCCATCGATCCTTCCGCCCCGCTCTCCGCTTTCTGCTTCAAGACTTCCATCGACCAGTTTTCCGGCCAGCTCTCCTACATCAAAGTCATGGGTGGCAAAATCGTTCACGACACCGATGTCGTCAACCAGCGGGAAGGAAAGAAGGAAAGGATCGGCAAAGTCTACTTCTGCCAGGGTAAAAAACTCGTTGAAACCACCGAAGCGGCGGCGGGGGACATCTGCGTCCTCGCCAAACTCGGGGGAACACACACGAACGACAGCCTTCACGCACCTGAGAAACCGGTAAAGTTCCGGGAGCTCGAACTGCCGCTTCCGGTGCATTCCATCGCCGTTTCGGCGAAGGCGAAGAAAGACGAGGACAAACTCGCCCAGATGCTGCAGAAAGCCGCTGAAGAGGACAAGACTTTCCGGATACAATACAACGCCGAAACCAAGGAAACCGTCATATCCGGAATGGGTGAACTGCAGATAAACATGATCCTGAACAAGATACGGGAATCCCAGAAGATCGAGGTGGACACGAAAATACCCAAAGTCGCCTACCGGGAAACGATCACCAAGCCGTCGGAAGCGGTGTACAGGCACAAGAAACAGACCGGCGGGCACGGCCAGTTCGCCGAAGTCTCCATTCAGGTCAAGCCCCTTCCGCGGGGAGCCCATTACTCCTTCGACAACGCGATACGGGGAATGGCGGTCTCCAAGGGGTACATACCCGGAATCGAGAAAGGACTTCATGAAGCCATGGAAGGCGGAGTGCTGGCGGGTTACCCCGTCATGGACGTGGGCGTGACTCTCACCGACGGCAAGGAGCATCCCGTGGATTCCTCGGAAATGGCGTTCAAAATCGCCTCCCGCGAAGCCTTGAAGGCTTCCATGGAAAAAGCGGGACCCGTCATTCTCGAGCCGGTCATGAAGTTGTCGGTTTTCGTCGAAGAGCAGTACCTGGGGGACGTTCTGTCCGACATGAGCTCCCGCAGGGGGCGTGTACTGGGCCAGGATCAGCTCGGCGGCGGGATCGTCGAAATCAAGGCCCAGGTCCCGCAGGCGGAACTTCTCCGGTACGCCATAGACCTGAAGGCGATGACCTCGGGGACCGGCACCTTCGAGACCGAATTTGATCATTACAGCCCGGTCACGGGAAAGCATGCCGAAGATATCATCAAGGCCTCGAAAGAAGCCCATGAAGCGGCTTCCGCTCATTGAGGATGCCGGGCCGTCCCCGCGGGGACGGCCTTTTTTTATCGCCACACTCCATTGACAGTCCCGCCCGTCGGAAACATACTGTCGGTATATGAAATTATCCAGTCTTCTCAGCCCGGAACTCGTGTGCGTCGGGCGGCCCTTTACGGCGAAGGAAGAAATCATCGAAGAGCTTCTGCGGGAGATATTCCGGCGCCGCAGGCTTTCCCTC
>CAZGUL010000166.1:0-936 GCA_964529055.1 uncultured Spirochaetaceae bacterium | reverse complement strand
CGAGGCGGTGCGTCAGGCCGTATTGGAACGGGAAAGTCTCGGAGGAACGGTGTTTCCCACGGGAATAGCCACTCCCCACGCACGGCTCGAAGGTTTCGACGATTTGCTGATCGCGGTGTGCGTGCCGGCAAAGCCCGTACGGGACGGTGAGGTCCTTATCCGGGAGGTCGTTCTTCTCCTGACGGCTAAGACCGCGTCGACCTTGTACCTGAACTCGCTGGCGGCGTTCTTGAAGATTTCTCAGGATGAGGACCTCTTCCGCCGCCTTGTCGGCGCGGGAACGCCCCAGGATTTCATGAGCCTGATGAAGGATGCGGCGGTGGAGGTCAGAAAAGAGCTGACCGTTCAGGCCGTCATGTCACAGAATTTTCCCGTCCTGAGTCCCGAAGGCACGGTGAAAAACGCCGCCGACCTTTTCTACAAGAATAAAACGAGCTATCTGCCCGTTCTGGATGCGGAGGGAAGACTGCTCGGCGAGCTGACGGTCCTCGATCTGTTCCGCATCGGAATCCCGCACTATGCCGAAAGAATCGGAACCCTCAAGTTTCTGAAAAGTTTCGAACCCTTCGACGGGCTTCTGCAGAGGGAGGACAAAATCACGGTGAAGGAGGTCATGAAGCCTTCGCCCGTGAAGCTGGAAGAGGAGTCTCCCGTCGTGGAGGCGATTCTAAAATTCACGCAGACCAACAGGCGGCATATTCCGGTCATGCGGGGGAATTTTCTTGTGGGCGTGGTGAGCTACATGGATATACTCCATAAAGTGTTGCGGGCGTAAAATCATGACCCCTCTCACCTGGACGGCCCTGGGACTTTTTCTCACGGCGTATGTTCTGATATCCACCGAGCTGGTCAACAAAACCATCGTAGCGCTCCAGGGCGGCGCGCTTTTCATCGACATCCACGTCATCGGTCAGGAGGAGGCGTTCCGGGTCATCG
>CAZGUL010000165.1:0-6731 GCA_964529055.1 uncultured Spirochaetaceae bacterium | reverse complement strand
CAGCGTATAGCCGTCGGGTTTCGACTTCGCGACGAAGTCTCCGCCTATCATGCTCGCTCCCCCCTCCTTGTTGACCACCACCATCGGCTGGCCGAGATACTTCGGGGCGACGGAAGCGAACATCCTCGCGTTGATGTCCGTTCTCCCTCCCGCGGCCCAGGGAACGATGAGCTGGATCGGCTTGTCGGGATAACCCGCCGCCTTTTCCCTGGCGCCCTCGGCGAAACACGGTCCGCCCAGAAGGATCGCCGCCATCGCAATCAACATCGCCTTTTTCATACAACCTCCATTCCGATTTCTTCGGTTTTTATCCGGCCGCCGAGAACGGTTCGGCCGGCAACAGCCTTTCATAGGATTTCCACTCCCTGAAAATCCCGCCCGAGACGCGGTAAAAGGGTTCGCCGGTTTCGAAAAACCCCCTCCGCGGCGTCATCCACGGGGCGCCGGGGACCGCGTGTTCCGCGGTGAGCCTGTCCCACGCCGCGTAATGTTCCCGCCCGTTGGATTCGAGGACCCCGCAGCCGATCCCCGGCAGGGCGGGAAGACGGCAGGCGACGCACTTGTTCCATTCCGCCAGCAGGGGAACGCAGGCCGAATCGGCCACGAAGCAGGGAATCCCCCGGGCCGCCGCTTCGCGGACGACCTCCAGGGAGACGCTCAGCGTCTTGCCCGCCGGTTTTATCGCGAACGCTCCGTACCCCATGTCCGCCCTGGCCCTCACGTCCGCAGGTCCGTGAACGGATTCGTCCGCGGCGACCCTGACGGGCAGCGCGTCCACGGCGATGTCGGCGTTCTCCGGGTAAGGCTCCTCGAGCAGCGCGATGCGTTCCAGCATTCCGATCCTGTCAGCGTGGTCCAGCAGGCGCAGCAGGGTGTCCCCGCTTTCATACCGGCCGTTCGCGTCCAGGTAATACATGACGCGCCCCCCCGGCGCGCCCTCCGGTTTCCGGTCCCTGAGCGCGTCGTGCAGCTCGGAAAGCCTCGCCATGTCGGCGGCGAGCATCGTCTTCCGGTCGCCCGGGCCGCCGATCTTTATCTTGAGAAGGAAGCACCCGTCGTCGGCCAGCGCCGCGGCCTCCGCCGGCGGCATGCCGTAATCGACCAGGGGCACCCGCGCGACGCGGGAATGACGGGCAGGCAGGACCTGCCGGAAGTCCTCCGGCAGCAGGTCGTCCAGGTCCTCCGTCCCCCGCGCGGCGGCGAAAAGCTTCCACACGGCGAGATCCAGGCCCACGAGGGCGTTCAGGATGAAGGTTTCCCGGAGGTCCCGGCGGCCGGTTGCGCGGCGGGCGAAATCGCCGAGTTTTCCGGCGACATGCCGCACCGCGTCGAAGGGGCTGCCGAGCTCGGCGGCGACGAGAAGCCGCGCCGCCTCCTCCGCGAGGAGGGCCATGGCCAGGTTCCCCCCGGTTTCCGAGCGGGAAAAGAAAAACCCCGGATCGGACCAGAGCACCGCGAGACCGCCGATTCCCGCGGCGGACGGGCCGGCATCGGAGTTCAGCGACGTTATCGTGATCCATTTTTCCGTGAACGCGCCGCCCTTGAAGCGGAACGGCCGGAGGAGAGGCTCCCGGTGCACGGCGAAACGGTAACCCGTAATCCTCATTACCTACCCCACCCAGATCGGGCTCGACCAGGCGAGCTGGCCGTTTTCCTGGGTCACCCGGACGTAATACCAGTCCCGCTCCGACCGGTCCGCGGAGACGTCCTCCCAGACCGCCGAGGCCTCGTATTCCTCCCTGCCGGTGAGACGGTGGATCACGAAACTTTCGGTGGTGAAGACGCCGGTGAAAACGACGGCATTGTCTTCCAGGAGACCGCCGAGGCGGACCTTCGCCGCGGTCCGGGACGGCTCCGCGAGTTCCACCGAAAGTTCGGTCGCCGCGTCCCCCTCGATTTCCATGACCACCGCCTTCGTCGGGTCTTCCAGGTACGCCTGGTTCCGGGACGTGAAGGAGCGGAGCCGGAAGGTCCTGTCGTCGATCCGCTCCAGCCGGTCGCGGAGCTCCTCCGAGAAGGGCCCGGACTGGAAACACCGGGCCGGTTCGAGAAAACGCCCGCCGGAAATCCTTATCGTCATGTCCCAGGAACAGATGCGCTCCAGCTTAAGCGTGGACCAGGGCCCCCAGCCGTACTGGATGCGGCACTTCACCCGGCCGGGAAGGGCCGGCCGGTCGGGAGTGAAATCGCCGGGAAAGGCGCGCTTCACGACCCTTCCGTTCTTTACGAGTTCCAGCATTTTTATCGCGTCCTGTCCGGCCGCGGAAACCTCGATCCTTCGCGCATCGGTCCACGGTATCTCCGATCCCAGAGGATTTCCGTTCAGCGAGAAATCCAGGGCGATCCGGTCTCCCGTCGCGGCGATGGTCCTGCGTTTCCGGATCGCGTCGAAAAGCGATGCGGACGACAGGTCGCCGGCCCAGACTCCGACCACGCCCTCCCCCCAGGCTCCGGGGTAACCGAAGTGGTCGTCCGACGAGGCTACGAACCCGAACCGCTTGTTTCTCCTGAGCTGGTAATCGACGGTGTTGGACGTGGACCTTCCCCCGTTGCTGTGCAGGATCATCGGGAAGGGCGCCCGGTCCGATTCGGTGCAGCCGTGCTCGGAAAATATTTCCACCACCGGCGTCACGTCGGGATCGAAGTAATCCCAGTTGGCGCCCCGCCATCCCTGCTTGTACGCCACGTGGTGGGGGATCGCGAAGGCCTTCTTCTCCTTCGCGAAGGCGGTGAGCTTCGACACGTGGTCCGGAAGATACAGGTCCGGCTGGTCCCCGGGAAAAATGAGGCAGTAATCGCCGAAGAAGCTGGAATGCCATTCGTAGCCGAGAAACGCCGTGAAATCCGCCGTGGTCGCGTCCTTCAGCAGCCTCCGGGTTTTCGGCCAACCTTCCGCGTGGGCCTTGAAACCGTTGACCCAGTGCATGTGCCGGTCCCCCGGCATCAGCGGCATGTCGTGCCAGGACGCGTGGCCGGTGAAGGCGAAGAAATCCAGATGCTCCCGGGCGACGTCGATCGAGCGTTCCAGCGACCCCTTCGCGTATCCCACCGCGTTGTGATTGTGAAGGTCGCCCCAGTACAGCCTGCAGTTTTTTTGCGTCACGTTCTCTCCTCTCCGGTACCCGTTTTCAGTCCCGGGAATTCGCCGTTGCCGATCCGCCGCGAAATTTCAGCGAATGCCTTTTTCCTTCCCTCGTCGTCCGGGTGCCGCCCTCCCCCGAACCTGCGGACCCGGCCGTCCGCCAGGAGCCGCAGGGCGAGTTTCCCGGTTAGCTCCCGCCGGACCTCCCGCAGGGCCGGGTCCCGGAACCGGTTGTTCACCTCCCGCGGCTCCTCCGCCAGGTCGTACAGCTCCCCGTCCCCGTCGTCGCAGAGCACCAGCTTGTGGTTTTCCGTCGTCACCATCGCGCAGCCCGTCAGCTCGCTGTACGCCTCCCGCCGGAGCGTGAGATCCGGATTTTCGAACAGGGGACGGAGGTCCGTCCCCTGGATGTGGTCCGGCCGCGGGAGGCCCGCCGCCGCGAGAAAGGTCGCGTGCAGGTCCAGCCAGTCCGTGAACGACCGGCATACGGCGCCCCCGGCAAGACCCGGCCCGGCCGCGATGAGCGGGACCTTCAGCGCCCCCTCGTAGAAGGTCGACTTGAACGGGAGTCCGTGGTCCCCCAGCGTGTCGCCGTGGTCCGACGAGAAGACAACCAGCGTCGAATCCTGCAAGCCCCGCTCCTCCAGCTTCGCGAGGATCTTCCCGATCCAGCCGTCCACCAGGGTGATCGTGGCGTAGTAGCACTCCCGCATGCGGCGAATCTTTTCCGCCGTCATCCGGGAGTAATCCGTGAGATACAGCAGATTGTCCCGGAAAAACGGAATGATCGATTTCTGGTAGGCGGGTTTTTTGTCCAGCTCCCGCGCGTTTCCCGTCGCGGGGGGCACCGGCGCATCCCGGTACAGCCCGGCCAGGGAGGCGGGAGGGTCGTAGGGATCGTGGGGGCTGTTGAAGGACACCCAGCCGAAAAAGGGCGTGCCGGCATCGAGGCCGTCCAGCCATTTCACCGCCTCCCGGCCGATGAAGGAATCGATGTGGCAGTCCTCGGGCAGGGGGCTTTCGAAGGCGCCCAGGTTGTCGGCGTAGCCCGGAACGACGGCGGGATGTTCCCTCCTGAATCCGTTCTCCTCGAGGAAGCGCGTGTAATGATCGGGCCGGAATATGTGGCGCTTGTCCTCCGCGATGATCCGGTACGCGAAGCCTTCCGGGTTGTCCCAGGGGTGGAAATGCATTTTCCCGATCGCCGCGGTGTGGAAGCCGGCATCCCGGAACTTTTCCGCGATGGTCGGGGTCCCCGGCCGGATCCACTGAAAATTGTCCGTCACGCCCAGGACCGACGGGTACTGGCCCGTCATGAAGGCGGCCCGGGCCGGCTGGCATACGGGGCAGACGGACACGCAGTTGTCGAACACGATCCCCCGCCGCGCCAGGGTTTCCAGGTGCGGCGAACGGACAAAATCCATCCCGTAGCAGGGAAGGGAGTCCCTGCGCTGCTGGTCCGTGGTGATGAAAAGAATGTTGCGGATGCCCTTTCCCTTCATACGGCGCCCCCGCGTTCTGCCGCCCCGCCCAGGTCCGCGACGCTGTCGCGGTCGTTCAGCAGCACGTCCAGGCGGTAATCCAACCGCGTGTCGAATTCGAAGGCGCAGTTTTCCAGTGCCACCACCGCGGCCAGCCTGCCGATCTCGAAATGCGGTGTTCTTACGACCGAGACGGGAGGTTCGTGCTGGTAGGCGACCAGGTAATCGTTGGTGGACAGGAGCGAAAGATCCCCGGGCACCCGGATTTTTTCCTCGTCGAGACGTTTCAGAAAGCCTTCCAGGAGGACCTCGGCGGTGACGTAGACCCCGGTTATGGACGCGTTCCTTTTCCCGAGGAATTCCCCCGCGAGCTTGTACGCGTCCTCGGGAGTCGCCTCGCGGGTGTTCCGGAAGACGAACCTGCAGCCGTTTTTTCCCGCGGCTTCCCGGAACGCCCTTTCCCGTTTTTCGAAATACGTCAGTTCCGGCGGACCGGAAAACACCAGTACCCGGCGATGCCCCCTGGAAAAAAAGTGCTCGTACGCCAGGCGGCCCGCCTTGACGTCGTCGAAATACACGCAGTTCACCCGGTCGTTCGGCACGTCCTCGCGGGACCTCCCGAGAAGGTAGAGCTTGAGCTTTCCCGCATAGCCCGCGAGCCCGGCCTGGTCCTTCCTGCCGGTGTGAATTATGAAGACCCCCCCGATGGAGCCGGAGAAATTCAGGTCCTCCAGTTCCCGGAGCTTTTCCGCGATGCTCCCGCTCCTGAACGAAGAGAGGACCAGATAGCGCTCCACCCCGTCCCGGGAGTTCACGGCGTCCAGATGGGATTTTACCCCCGCCAGGGCCCGGGAGAAAAAATTGATCTGCGTCAGGTGCATCTTCTCGTTGACGTGGACGGGGGAAAGAAAAACGAACAGGTTTCTGTTTTTTTTCTTCCTGCTCTTGAGATCCGGATAGAAGGGAAACTGGGACAATGCACGCAGGACCGTGTCCCGCGTCCCCGGGTCCACGGCGGTGTCCCCCTTCAGGACCCGGGAAATCGTCGCGACGGACAGGTTTGTAAGTTCCGCTATCTTTCTGACGCTCATGAATGTAACAATAAAAAGATTTTATGTTACATCAGATGGTAAACCACCTTTTTCCGCCTGTCAAATTTTATTTGACTCACCGCGTTTCCATCGGTTAAGGTTTTCCTGTACGAGGAGGCTCCGCATGTCCGAAACGTCCTTCGCCGGTCCCGAAAGCCCCGCCACGGACTGGCAGAAACTCGAAAATCCGTGGGCCGTCCTGCCCGTGGGGGCGACGGAGCAGCACGGACCGCACCTGCCGGTTTGCACCGACATCGTGGAGGCCGAATATTTCGCCCGCCTCCTGGCGCGGGATCTCGGGGCCGGGCTCCTGCCCGCGGTGCCGGTCCTGCACAGCCTGGAGCAGACGGGTTTCCGCGGTTCCCTGAGCCTGGGTCTGGAAACAGGCATCGCGGTGATCAGGGACATCGCCGAACAGCTGGAAAGCCAGAACTTCACCCGCCTGGTCATCGTCAATTTCCACGGCGGCAACACGGTTCTCAAACCCATTGCGAAGGACGTTAACCGCCGGGACCGGCGGCTCAAGATAATTCTGCTGAACGGCTGGGAGTACGACACGTCCGAGGAGGGCCGGCGCCTCGGCGCGGGGGAGGTCCACGCCGGGGCCTGGGAAACCTCCCTGATGCTGGCGATCCGGCCGGACCTGGTGGGGGATTTTTCCGCCGTCTCCTCCCCCGCGGCGGTGGACGGGGCCGTCCAGGACGACCTTGCCCACCTGGGTTTCGGCGTCCTGCGCCCCGCCGGCCCCTGGGGCGCCCCCCGCCGGGCGGACGCGAAAATCGGCGGGATCATCGCGGCGTCGATTTCAGCGAACCTGGCGGAGGCCGCCCGGCGGCGCCTGGGCTGGCTGGACGAACACCCCTCCTACGGGGGAGAGGGCCCCGCCGTCGTCCGGAAGCTGAATCCCCGGGACATTCCGGCGGGCCTCGAGCTGTGCCGTATCGCGGGCTGGAACCACAGGGAGGCCGACTGGCGCCTGTTCCTCGAACTCGCTCCGGAAGGCTGCTTCGGCGCGGTGGTGAACGGACGGGTGGCGGGGACCGTGGCGGCCGTCCAGCTTCTTAGGTGTTCATTATG